>NZ_CAUQHZ010000033.1:0-4870 GCF_963518075.1 uncultured Plantibacter sp. | reverse complement strand
TACGTGTACACGACCGACCAGGAACAGGCGCTGCGGGTCGCGGACGGGATCGACGCCGGCATGGTGTGGATCAACCTCGTGCTCGGCGACGCGGCGGAGCTGCCCTTCGGCGGCGTGAAGCGCTCCGGCACCGGCCGCGAGATGGGCAAGCCCGCGATGGACGAGTTCGTCAACAAGAAGCTCATCCGCATCGCGTAGGTGCTTCGGCCCCGGCCACCGACGCCCCCGTCCGGTCACTGAGCCTGTCGAAGTGCGGTCCCGCCCCATGTCGACCGCCCTTCGACAAGCTCAGGGACCGGGATGGGGTGCGCGCGAGGACCGGGACACGGTGCACCCGCTCACCGCGCTCCTCACCCGCGGAACGCTTTCCGGCCACTGAGCTTGTCGAAGTGCCTCGTACGCACCTCGACAAACTCGGTGGCCGAGCTGCGCTCGGTGGCCGAACGTCCCCCACAGGGCGTGCATCACTCCCGTTGTCCACAGGGCGCGCACCCGACCAGGTGCGATGACGTCGCGAGCTAGCCTTTCGAGGAGGGCGAGGCTCGTCAGTCTGGGGCACGGTCGAGTTGCGTCAGCGGCTTCAAATATCTAGCCCCCTCTTCATCTTGAAATCAATGGGGGGCTTGAGTAGAATTATGCCGAGGCCACAGAAGTACCGCGATGTGGTGAGGTTCCTCAGCTCGACAGGCTGGGTGCTGCTCCGGCAGCAGAAGGGTTCCCACGAGAAATGGGGCAATCCGGAGAACGGGCGCGAGTATCTGACGATTCCACATCACGAGGTGTCGGCCGGAATCGTGAAGCAGCTCATCGAGATGTTCCCGGATGCGCCGAGCGGGTGGAAGTAGCGCACCGCACCGCTCGACCGCGCCGACAGACAATCAGGAGGCCCGCGAATGACCGCAGCAACCGTGACCCAGACGCTCGACGTGGTGACCTACCTCGACGGCAAGTGGTGGACGTTCGAGATCCCCTCGCTCACCACCGACTCCCCCCGAGGCGCGGGACACCGGATCGTCGCCATGGGCTCAGCGAAGAGGTTCAAGGACATCGCTGCAGCTGCCCGCGACGTCGCGGCCCTGTGGCTCGATCTCGATGACTACCACGGGGACGTCGTTGTGACGGTCCGGGATGAGGCGGTCGGCCTCTGGGGCGAATCCAACACCCTTGAAGAGCAGGCACGCCAGCAGGTGCGCGAGGCAGCGCGCAAGCGCCGCGAGGCCGTCCTGAGCCTCATCGCCAAGGGAGCCAGCCAGAGCGACGCCGCGGCCGTCTTCGGGGTCTCGGTGCAACGTGTGAGCCAGCTCGTGCACTGACGCTCGTCGATCGGCAGTCCCCACCGAGAACCTCCCCGGTCACTGAGCCCCATCCGGTCACTGAGCCTGTCGAAGTGCAGTCCCGCCCCGATGACCACCGCCCTTCGACAAGCTCAGGGACCGAAGGGGTGAATCTGGGAACGAGGGTGCACGACGCGCGAATCCGTCAGCCGTCGGCGAGCTGGAGGGCGCTCCACAGCTCGGCTCGGTCGCCGAAGCGGGAGAGGTCGAGGTCGAGCAGCGACTCCAGCGTGCCGATGCGCGCTCGGAGGGTCTGCCGGTGGATCCCGAGGCGGCCAGCCGCCTGATCGGTGACGCAGTTGGCCTCCAACCACACCCGAGCCGTGGTCACGTGGACCGCACGAGCCTCAGCGCCGAGCCCGCCCAGCGGCTCGAGCAGCCGGTTCGCCAGCACCTCCCCGCCCGACGCACTCAGCAACCCGAGCAACCCCTGCTCGGCGAGCGCCTCGTATCGCACGAGTCGCGGCGTCTCCCCCGCCGATGCGCGCGCCCGCTCGGCCTCGGCCAGCCCGTCCCGCAACCGCTCCCAGCTCGTCCTCGCCGACACCCCGCCCGACAGCCCGTGGCGACCGACGACGGCGTCCCAGAGTCCGGTGTCCGCGTCGCTCGACACGATGACGATCCGTTCGTCCTGCTCGGCGAAGAACAGCTTGCCGCCATGCGCCGCGGCCTGCACGTCGAGTTCCGAGAGGAAGCCCAGCTCACCCTCGGGGATGTCGACCACGGCGACGCGGATCGGGTCGGGCGGCAGCGGCCCCCAGAGCCGCTGGGCGGTGCGCTCGGCGACCGCGCGGTCGCCGGAGAGCAGCAGCTCGAGGAGCCCGGAGCGCAGCTGCCGGCGTGCGAGGTCGAGGGCGCTGTGCTGCTCGAGGGCGATGCTCGCGAGGCCGATGACACTGGAGACGAGGTCGTGCTCGGCGTGGTCGAGCGGCACACTGGACCCGACCGCGAGGATGCCCCGCAGCTCGCCTCGGCGGCCGAGCGTCAGCAGCGTCGCGCCCTCCGCTCCGTCCGCGAGGTGCAGTCCGGCCCGCGACCCGCGCCGCAGCACCTCGGCGACGGCGGCCTCCACACCCTCCGGCACCGGCTCGCGCGTCCTCGTGGTGACCCGGTTGCCGAGCGCGTCGTACAGCGCGACCCAGCAACCGAGCTGCTGCCCCAGCTCCGCGAGGATCGCGGTCAGGCCGTCGGGTCGGAGCGCGGCCCTCGCGACCGCGCGCTGGGCGGCGAGCGACCACTCGAGCGACGCCACGCGTGCGGCGGCGACCGCGTCGGCGACGAACCGGATGATGCCGATGAACGGCGTCCGCTCCCCCACCTCGAGCAGGGTGAACCCGTGTCGATCGCAGGCGTCGACGAGCCGCTGCGGGATGTCGGCGTGGATGATCCCGGTGGCGAACCCGAGCGCGAGCACACCCCGGGCGGAGAGGCGGCGGACGTACTCGTCGGCGCGGCGGTCGGCGAGCTCGTCGCTCATCTCACCGGTGAACTGCATGCCGTCGGTGAGGAGCAGCTGGCCGGGCTCCAGCCAGGGTGTCGGGTCGCCGAGGTCGGAGCTGTGCACCCAGGCGATGTCGCGGTCGAGGACGTCGGCGTCACCCGCGACGACGAGGCCGAGCTTGAACACCGGCTCGGCCATGAGCGTACGCAGGGACACGTTCGACGACGCACGGCCGACCTCGCCAGCGATCACTGAAGTGGTGGACATGTGCCGAAGCTACCACTGATCCCGCCATGTACATCGGCCACGTCGATTGCCAGGCTGCAGGAGTGATCAATGACTTCCTCTCCGGCCTCGACAACGCCGGCGTCCGCGACGCCGACACCCAGCGCGTCCTGCACTCCTGGTCCGCCCAGAGCACGCTCAAGCCGCTCCCCATCGCGGGCGGCCTCGGCAGCACCGTGTGGGACCACGACGGACGCCACTACCTCGACTTCTCCAGCCAGCTCGTCAACGTGAACCTCGGGTACCAGCACCCGAAGGTCGTCGCGGCGATCCAGGAGCAGGCGGCGCAGCTCACGACGATCGCGCCCGCCGCGGCGAACGCGACCCGTGCCGAGGCTGCTCGTCTCATCCTCGAGCGTGCGCCCGAGGGCTTCGAGAAGGTCTTCTTCACCAACGGCGGCGCCGACGCGAACGAGAACGCGATCCGCATGGCACGCATCGCCACCGGCCGGGACAAGGTCATCTCGACCTACCGCTCGTACCACGGCAACACGGGCGCGGCCATCGTCGCTACGGGCGACTGGCGCCGCATCCCCAACGAATACGCGCGCGGTCACGTGCACGTGTTCGGCCCCTACCTCTACCGCACCGAGTTCTGGGCCACGACGCCGGAGGAGGAGTCGGAGCGCGCTCTCCGTCACCTCGAGCGCACCGTCCAGGCCGAGGGTCCCGGCTCGATCGCCGCGATCCTCCTCGAGACCGTCCCCGGCACCGCCGGCATCCTGACGCCGCCACCCGGCTACCTCGCGGGGGTCCGCGCGATCGCGGACCGCTACGGCATCATGCTCATCCTCGACGAGGTCATGGCCGGCTTCGCCCGCACCGGTGAGTGGTTCGCGTTCGACGCGTTCGACGTGCGACCCGACCTCATCACCTTCGCGAAGGGCGTCAACTCCGGCTACGTGCCGCTCGGTGGCGTCATCGTCTCCGAGCACATCGCCCGCGTCTTCGACGAGCAGGTGTTCCCTGGCGGACTCACATACTCCGGCCACCCGCTCGCCGCCGCGAGTGTCGTCGCGACGCTCACCGCCATGGCCGAGGAAGGCGTCGTCGAACATGCCAAGGCGATCGGCGCCGACCACATCGGGCCCGCGCTCCGCTCCCTCGCCGAGCGCCACGAGCTCATCGGCGAGGTCCGCGGCAGCGGCGTGTTCTGGGCGGTCGAGCTCGTCGAGGACCGCGACACCCGCGCACCACTCGATGCGGCGGCGATGGGTCGGTTCAAGACGTCCCTGCTCGAGGCCGGCCTCCTGCCGTTCATCAGCGAGAACCGCATCCACGTCGTCCCGCCCGCTGTCGTGACCGCCGACGAGGTCGCCTCGGGTGTCGCCATCATCGACGCCGCCCTCGGGGAGCTGCGCGCATGAGCGGCGAGCCGGACCCGTTCTGGGACTCGGTGTCGGGACTCCCGACCCCGGCCCCGTCCGCCGCGGCACGACCAACACCAAGCACCCCTGCACCCCACGACGCCCAGGAGCCATCCGCATGACCACCACCGCCACGAGCACCACCACCGACGCCGGCACGCTGCCGGTCGTCCCGCACTGGATCGACGGAGCCGAGGCCCCGTCCACCTCCGGCCGCACCGCCCCGGTCTACGACCCCGCGCTCGGTGTCGCGACGAAGCACGTCGCGCTCGCAGACCAGTCGGAGATCGACCGCGCCGTCGCATCCGCCGCTGCCGCCTTCCCCGCCTGGCGCGACCTGCCGCTCGCGAAGCGTCAGCAGATCGTCTTCAAGTTCCGTGAGCTGCTCGAGGCGAAGAAGGGCGAGCTGGCGGAGATCATCACGGCGGAGCACGGCAAGGTCG
>NZ_CAUQHZ010000032.1:0-4885 GCF_963518075.1 uncultured Plantibacter sp. | reverse complement strand
GCCTTGGCCGCGGCGTATCCGCCGGAGCCGGGTGGGCGAACCAGCTCAGGGCGGAGAGCACGTTGACGATCGTCCCTCCACCGTTCGCTTCGATCACCGGCGCGAACGCACGCACCATGGCGAGGTTGCCCCAGTAGTGCGTGTCCATCTCCCGCCGAGCGTCCGCCAGGTCGTCGGTCAGCATCGAGCCCTGCGTGGCGATCCCGGCGTTGTTGACGAGCAGGGTGACATCGGTTGCGATCTCGGCCGCCGCTGCGATGGACGCCTGATCGGTGATGTCGAGCTGCAGCACTTCCACGCCCGGGATGTCGACGAGTTCCGGGCGCCGCGCGGTGGCGTACACCTTCGACGCGCCGCGCTCGAGCAACTGCACGACGAACCGGCGTCCGATGCCCCGGTTCGAGCCGGTGACGAGCGCGACGGATCCTGTGATGTCCATGATTCCCTTCCGCGTGCGGGGCGATCCCGCAGCAGCCTGGTTAGGCTAAGACCTCACATCAATGTCAGGTGCAAGCCAGGAACGGAAGCTCGATGCGCATCGGAGATCTCGCGGCTCGGACCGGGGTGAGCGTCCGCTCGCTCCGCTACTACGAGGAGCAGGGGCTGCTCACCGCCACCCGCACGACGAGTGGCCAGCGGACCTATGAACGAGCGGCGGTGGAACGCGTCGAGCTCGTGCAGCAGCTCTTCGCCGCCGGGCTGCCGAGCCGCACGATCGTCCAGCTGCTCCCCTGCGTCGATGCGGGCGTCGCGACGGCTGAGTCGCTCGCGCTGCTCCAGACCGAACGCGACCGCATCACCGCGCAGATGGCCGACCTCGAAGCAGCGCGCGCCCGCTTGGAAACGGTCATCGACATCACCCTCCACCCGACGCCGGAGCACTGCCCCGCGCTGCGCGAGGACCGCCGAGTCGAGCTGGACGCCGCCTGACGTCCGTCTGGCACGGGAATGTCGGCGCTGGGATGATGCTGCCGATGCGGGGGTGGGGACACCGACTCGATGGACATCCGCACCCTCGGCCGACTCGACCTCGATGGTCCCGGCCCGAGTCCGGAGCGCGGTCTCGGAACCCCGGACGAGCGCTTGAACGTTCCCGGGAGACGAGGACGGCATTGGAGCAGAAACGCAAAAGGCCCGGTCTCCCGGGCCTTGCTGTAGCAGGAGAGAGATTCGAACTCTCGACCTCACGATTATGAGTCGTGCGCTCTCACCAACTGAGCTACCCTGCCACGTCTCTCCGTATGCCGGCGAGAGCAGTGACGGAGAGAACGAGCCCCGAGCGGGACTTGAACCCGCGACCTCTTCCTTACCAAGGAAGTGCTCTACCACTGAGCTATCGGAGCGCGAACCAGACCGCTCACGCGGAAATGGCACCAGTAGAGACTAGCATCCCCCGAGGGGTGCTTCGTACACCGGATCGGGATCAGTTCGCGGCGAAGGTGTCCGCGGCGTGGACGACCTTCTGCAGGTACGACGCGGCCCCGTTGTACGAGCCGATCGCCGCGACCCAATCGGCTTCGATGCGGAGGTCCCGGCCACCGTGGCACAGGTAGTGCGCTGCGGCGAGCGCCGCGTCGTCGATCTGCTGTGGGTCCGCGACGCCGTCGCCGTCCCCGTCCGCTCCCCACCGCTGCCAGGTGGACGGGATGAACTGCATCGGGCCCACCGCGCGATCCCATCTGGCGTCGCCGTCGAAGGCGCCGCGGTCCGTGTCGGTGACGGCGTCGAACTCGGTGCCGGTGAGCGCCGGGCCGACGATGGGTGGAACGGCCCGACCGGCATCGTCGAGCGCACCGCCGAAGATCGTGCCGTGGCCGGACTCGACACTGCCGAGCGCGGCCAGCGTGTTCCAGGCGATCCCGCAGCCCGGCTGCGTCTCCGCGACGGCGAGCGCCGCACCGGCGTAGGCGACCATCGCCCGCTCGGGGATGCCGAGGCGGAGCGCCGTGGCCTCCGACCAAGCACGGTCCACCCGGTCGGTGACGGCCGCCGGAGCCGTTCCGGCCGAGCCCGCTGCCGGGATGCCGGGGCCCTCGACGGCCGCGTGGGGCGCGGTTCCGAGGATCGAGTCCCGCGCTTCAGCTCGATTGACGAGTTCCGGCCCCCAGACGACGGCGGCGATCACGACGGCGAGGCCGACGATCACTCCCGCCCCGCCGGCGACGAGCCATCCCACGCGGACGCCCGATCGACGGTTCCGGCGTGCGGCTGCGGTCGGTCGCCGGGAGCCGCTGCGTGCACCGGCCGGTCGGGGGCGCGGCTTTTGGGTCGAGCGAGCTGCGCCGGCCGTGCGTCGTCCTGGCACGGCCGTCTTCCGTCGTGCGGGCCGGCGGGCACCACTCCCCTTCGCCGATGTTCCCACCGGTCCACCGTAGCCGGGCACTGGTGCCGGCGCGGTTCGCCCACGCGAGCCGGGTCAGCGGCACGCCGCAGGTTCAGTGCTCCCGGGCAGCCTTCGCAGCCTGCTTGGCCTGGCGCTTCGCCCGAAGGTCCTTCGCGACGGCGACGCCCTTCTTGGCGGCGGCGTTCGCCTTCGTGCTGGCCTGCTTCGCTCCCTCGAACTCCGACGCGAGGACGGCGAGCCCGCCGACGGCGATGAGAGCACCCGGTCCGGGGAGCGGGATCAGGGCCACGCCGAGCGCCACGGTGCCACCACCGACGACTCCGACACCCGCCCGGTACACCCGGTTCGCGGTCGGATTCCGACGGATGATGCCACGCGTCGTCCGGGCCGCTGATCCGGCGATGCCTCCCGCCTGCGCGGCGACGCGCTTCGCCGTGCTGCGGGCCGAGCCGTCCGATTCCGTCGTCATGTCCCCACTCTAAGCAGGGCGGGCGGGTCGGTGGCCGGGAATCCGGTCCGAATCGACGCACGCGCGCCGGCCCTGGCGACAGCGCGCCGGCCAGTCCACGAGCGGCGACAGGCTCCACAAATGGCCTAGGGTAGCGACATGGACTCCGCCCTCCCGACCACGTCGGCGACCGCAGCTCAGCATGCCTCCCCCGCAGGAGGCTCCACCCCCGGCTCGGAGTGGTGGCGCTCCGCCGTCATCTACCAGATCTACCCGCGATCCTTCGCGGACGCGAACGGCGACGGCCTCGGCGACCTGCCCGGGATCACCTCCCGCCTCGGCGCGCTGCAGGAGCTCGGCGTCGACGCCATCTGGCTGTCCCCCTTCATGACGAGCCCGCAGAAGGACGCCGGCTACGACGTCGCCGACTACTGCGACGTCGACCCCATCTTCGGGACGCTCGCCGACTTCGACGCGATGACCGCCGCTGCGCACGCCGCCGGCATCCGCGTCATCGTCGACCTCGTCCCCAACCACTCCTCGAGCGCCCACCGCTGGTTCCAGGAGGCCCTCGCGGCCGGGCCCGGCTCGGCGGAGCGCGCCCGGTACATGTTCCGCGACGGCAAGGGCGAGCACGGCGAGATCGCCCCCAACAACTGGGAGTCCGTCTTCGGCGGCCCGGCCTGGACGCGCGTCACCGAGGCCGACGGCACGCCTGGCCAGTGGTACCTCCACATCTTCGACTCCTCGCAGCCTGACTTCGACTGGACGAACCCGTGGGTCCGCGAGCAGTTCCGCGACATCCTCCGGTTCTGGCTCGACCGCGGCGTCGACGGGTTCCGCGTCGACGTGGCGCACGGCATGATCAAGGCCGACGGACTGCCCGACTACACCCCACCGGCCGAGGGCGGCAGCATGGGTGGCGCCTCGGCGGGCGTCGCACTCGAACCCGGCATCAGCACGGGGCCCGCCTCGTGGCCGGAGACCGCGCCGTACTGGGGCCAGGACGGCGTGCACGAGATCTACCGCGACTGGCACGAGCTCCTCGCGACGTACGACGGCGACCGCGTGCTCTGCGCCGAGGCCTGGGTCGACCCGCTCGACAAGATGGCCCTCTGGGTGCGCCCCGACGAGATGCAGCAGGCGTTCAACTTCCCGTACCTCGAGACCCCGTGGAACGCCGCAGACCTCAAGGCGGTCATCGGTGAGTCACTGCGGGCGTTCGCGCAGGTCGGCGCTCCGAGCACCTGGGTGCTGTCCAACCACGACGTCGTCCGGCACGCGTCACGTCTCGCGCTCACGGAGGAGAACCCCCAGGGCTACGGCGTCGGTCCGAACACCCCCGGCCAGCCGGATCGGGCACTCGGGCTCCAGCGGGCCAGGGCGGCGACCGCCCTCATGCTGAGCCTGCCCGGCGGAGCGTACCTCTACCAGGGCGAAGAGCTCGGGCTCCCCGAGGTCATCGATCTGCCGGATGACGCCCGTCAGGACCCGACGTGGTTCCGCACGAACCACGAGCGGTACGGCCGCGACGGTTGCCGCGTGCCGATCCCGTGGGAGGCCGGGCACCCCGCATACGGCTTCAACACCACCGGTGCGTCCTGGCTGCCGCAGCCCGACGACTGGAACGACTACTCGCGCGACGCACAGGCCGGCATCCCCGGTTCGACGCTGGAGCTGTACCGCACGCTGCTCCGCCTGCGCCGGGAGCACACGCTGGGACTCGGCTCGATCGCCTGGATCGAAGGGGCACCCGACACCATCCTCGCGCTGACCAACGGCGCGGTGACGGTCGTCGCCAACACGGGCGCCGACGACATCGCCGTCCCCTCGTCGCTCGCGGACTCGGCCGTGCTCGTCGCGAGCGGGCCTTTCGACGGCAGGACCATCCACGGCGACACCACGGTCTGGTTCACGACGCCCTCGACTCTGCCCGTCGCCTGAGACCCTCGCTCGGGCCGGTGTGCCAGCGCGGTGCGCCGACGTGACCGCGGGCGTTTCGGCGTCGGCGCGGTGCGCTGACGTGAGCGCGCCGGAATCGGCCCCGCCGCGGGGCGTGCGCGTGAGCGCGCCCCTCCGGAGGGGCGCGCTCA
>NZ_CAUQHZ010000031.1:0-5523 GCF_963518075.1 uncultured Plantibacter sp. | reverse complement strand
GCTGGCTCGACCCCTCCCACGGCGGCATCAACCTCGGCTTCCCCCAGAACTGAGGTTCCCGGCCCCTCGGCAGTGCTCCTCGCGAGCCTGCCGAGGGGCCGAGTGCTTCCGGGGGCCCTCGACAAGCGGGCCCTAAGCCTGTCGAAGGGCGGGAGCGGGGTAGGAAACGCGGTCCCTAAGCCTGTCGAAGAGCGGGAACGGGGACGGTCCCGCCCTTGCCACGGGTCGGACTCAGCCGCGACAATGGCCACGCCGACCACGACCGACGAGGGGCGCCACCGATGGCCATCGAACCGACCGAGCTCGACCACCGCTTCACCACGCCGATCGGCGTCGATGTGAAGGGCGACGTCTGGTCCTGCGTGGAGATGCCCGGCTCAGCCGAGTTCTTCGGCACCGGCAAATCCGTCCGCGTCGACGCGATCGTCGACGGTGTCGAGCTCCCGAACGTCGGCCTCATGCCGACCGGCTCCGGTGGTCACATGCTGTCCATCAGTGCGAAGCTCCGGAAGCGCCTCGGCAAGGACATCGGCGACACCGTCGACGTCCACCTCACCCGCCGCCTGAGCTGAGCACAGGAGATCCGCGCGACAGCAGGAGATCCTGAGGGAGAACCTCCTGCTGCCGCGCGGATCTCCTGTGCTCAGCCGCCCGTGACCTGGCGGATGAGGTCCTGGATGAACGGCACCACGTCCGATGCCTGGTCGACGCCCGCGAAGGCGACCGCCAGCAGCGGCCACAGCGACACGAGGAGCGCCGAGATTACCGCGGCGACGGCGAGCACCCAGGAGAGTGCGCCGTTGCGACTGCGGACGCACCCGAGCAGGAACAGCAGCGCGAGGACGTACCCGATGAGGAGCGCGACCACGATGCCGCCGACCGGGACGTCGAGCGCACCGACCGTCGCGCCGTCGGCGGCGCCGATGAGCCCGAGGATCGGGATGAGCACGCCGACGACGATGAGCACGAGCAGGACGACACCCGTGATCGCAGCGGCCCACACGGCACGCGGACGCGGACGTGCACCGTACGACGTGGTCCGGCTGAAGAGCGGCATGTCACTGCTCCTTCGTCGGCGCCGCGGCTTGGGTGGCCGTGACCTCGGCGGGAGCGTCCGTCACCTCGTCGACGTCGGCGACCTTCGGGGCAGACTGCTCGGGCGCGTCGCCGCCAGCGGACCCAGCGGTGTCGCCGTCCAGCTCGGGGGCCGAAACCGGGTCGGCATCCGGGCCCGTCGCGACGGGCTCTTCCGCCGGAGCGTCCTGGATCGCGTCAGCCGCCCCGGCGGGCTCAGCATCGGCGAGGTTCGGGTCGGCGCCGTGCGTCACCTCCTCGGCGACGGTCGCGAGCGAGTCGGCCGCGGTGGCAAGCTGACGGGCGGCCTCGGCGAGTTCCTCCGACACCACCGCATCGGTCGGTTCGCCGCCGACGTCGCCGTCAGTCACGAGCTCGCCGTCGGCACCCGCGGCCGCGCCCGGCTGCCCGTCTCCCAGCGACCGGCCGCCGTCGCCCTCGGACCGGCCGGTCCGCTGCTCGACCGCGTCACCAGCGGCGTCGGCCAGGTCGGCCGCTCCGGCTCGCGCCGAGTCCACCGCGTCCGATGCAGCAGCCTTCGCCGTGCCGAGGGCATCCCCGGCAGCCTCTGCCGCATCGCCGATCGCGGCACCCGCCGCGGACGTCGCATTGCCGATGGCGGCCTTCGCGTCGTCGATCGCCTCGCCCGGATCGGGCTCGATCGGGTCGAAGGGGCCGTGGATGTCCGTCACCGTGATGTCGATGTCGACCGGTCCCGGGTGGCGGGCCTCCAGCGCGGCCGCGACGTCGGCCCGGACCGTGTCCGCGAGCTCGTCGATGCTGGCCGGGTACTCGGCCACCAGTGAGACGTCGACGTTCAGCACGTCCTCGTCGGCCAGGACGTTGACGCCGGGGACGGCGGTGCGACCGAGCAGGCGGGTGCGGGCGCTGTCGATGGCGCGGGCCGTCGGGGAACCGAGGGCGTGCACGCCGGGGACCGTCTCGGCCGTCGTGGCGATGACCTGGGCGAGTTCGTCGGCCTCCTGCTCACGTCGCCGGCCGGAGTCGAGCTCGACCACCGGTACGTCCGCCGCTTCCGGCGGAGCCGCCGACTCCGACACCGACACCGTCGGCGTCTCGGCGGAGACCGAGTCGGCCACGGCCGGTTCAGCGGTCTCCGGACCAGCGACAGCCCCGTTCGCCGGCGCGACCACAGGAGCGGCCGCGGTCCCACCCGCGTGCTCGCCGTCGTGCGACTCGATGCGACGGACCTCGTCATCGGGATGCGCGGGCACGAGCACCGTCGGGTGCTCCGCCCGGACCTCGGCCGGGGTGGGGATGTGGTGCTGGTCCGGGTGCTTCGTGTCGTCGCTCATGCGATCCTCCTCGCACCGCGTCGGCGGTGCATCGGTCCTACTGCTGTCGGTTCGGGTGCCGCGGCGGCACCGCGGGGTGTCGGGTCAGACGACCCGGTTCGTGCTGGCGAGCCGTGTGCGCAGCCCGCTGACGATCTGGATGACCACCGGGGTGGAGGTCCCGAGGACGCCGTCCCACTCGTGGACGGCCGCCTCGATATCGCGCCGCAACTGGACGGGCGAGGCGCCGCGACGAGCGTGTGCGGTGAGTCGCAGCGTGGACTGCTTGCGGATCCGGAAGCCGGTGATGTCGACGGAGACCACGTCGGGGTTGCGCCCGATCGCCTCTTCGAGGACCTGCTCTGCGACCTTCACGTCGAGCACGACGCGACCACCGGTCGGCGTGTCCTTCGTCCGTTGCTCGTCGACCTGCAGCAGCGTTCCGGTGTGCCCGCGGCCCTGCCGGAACACGAACCAGAGGATGACGAGGATGAGCAGCAGGGCGACGACCGCCGCGACCCACAGGATCCACGGCTGGGCGTCGATGGTGTCGTTCGTCGGTCCGACGGCCCGCTCGGCGTTCTCGCTGATCGTCCGCTGCACGTCAGGCAGGAGCGCACCCACGGACAGGGCCGCGCCGGCCGCGAGGACGACGAGTCCGACCACGAAGATGAAGAACCGGTTGAGGAAGCGATTCGTGGAGTTCATCAGGCCACCGTTCCCTTGCTGCTCACGCGGACCTTGGCGCGGAGCGCCGGCCGGTAGTCGTATGACGCGACCTCCGCGTCCACGGCCTGCTGGATCTCGCGCTGGTCGACGCGTCGGCCGCTCGTCGGCGTGACGTCGACGCGGGCGCTCCTGGCGCCGACGCTGACACTCACCTGCGAGGGGTCGATGTCACCGGCGTACGAGGCGACGCGGGCGAGCGACTGCGCGATCACCCGGTCGTCCACGACCGCCGCCGTGCGCTCGGCGATCGACCCGCGACGCCCTTGGCGGGCGGGAGCCAGCGACAGGACGATCAGCACGAGGCCGACGATCGCCGCGACCGCGCCGATGGCGACGAGGAGTGGGGCCGGGGCGGTCGCCGCGGTCAGCACCGCGGTGACGATGTCCTTCGGTGCGACGAGGAGCGCCGGCTGCCCGATCGCGGCCAGGACCGACTCGGTGCCGAGCCAGGCGAGCACGAGCGCGAGGATGATCGCGATCGTGATCGCGAGCGTCGACCGCGGCGAGTGGGTCTCGCGACGCACCGCGCGGCGGTACAGGGCTGGGGTGCTCACAACACCCTCCTTCGTTCTTCGAGCTTCGCGCCCGTGATATGGAGGTCGACGCGTCCGATCGTCGACCCGGTCAGGTCCAGGCACCGCTCTCGGATGCTGGTCTGTGCGCGTGCCAGGCGTTCGAGGACGGTTCCCGAGGTCCGGGATCCGGCGCCGAGCGGCGACACGTGGATGGGCGTGCTCGCGGTGACCGTGAGGGCCCCCTGGGCGTCGGAGAGCTCGACCGAGACCTCCGACGCCCGCACACCGAGTTCCTCCGCGGTGACGGCAGACACGACGCGACGCACGGCGCGGGAGCTGATCGTGTTGCGACCATGCACGGCCTGTTCGGCCGTCACCGCCGCGGTCACGACGACCGCCGCCCGCGGAGCGCGTCGGCGACACCGCGCAGGTCGAGCTTGCCCTCGAGCACGCGTCCGATGCCGAATCCGATCAGCATGAACAGCGCGACGAGGATCATGCTCCAGAACCCGAAGGCGACGGCCGCCAGCGCCAGGACGGCACCGACGAGGATGCCGCGATCGGTCGTGGTCACTGGACGCGGCTCTCGTCAGCGTCGTTGTCGTCGTCCGACGGGATGTGGACGTCGGCGACGGTCACGTTGACCTCGGTGACGTCCATGCCGACGACGTTCGAGATCGCGTCGGTGACGCTGCGACGGACGTCGTCTGCGACGCGCTGGAGGTCGACGGGATACTCGGCGACGATCACGATGTCAGCGGCGACCTGCTTCTCGCCGACCTCGACCGAGACGCCCTGACCGCGGTCCTGAGCGTTGATGGCGTTGCGGATGGCGCCGATGGCGCGAGCCGCTCCGCCACCGAGGTCGTGCACGCCGGGGACCTCGCGGGCTGCGATGCCGGCGACCTTCTGGACGACGCCATCGGCGATGACGTTCTTGCCCGTGGAGGTCGTTGCGGCGTGGTTCGCGGTGTCGGTGGTGTTCGACATGGTGTTGCTCCTTCGGTGTCTGGTGGTGCTGGTTCACGCTCCGGGTGTCCGGCGGCGGTGCCCGTGTTGCGGGCGACATCTATGAGACTGCGCGTCACGCCCGAATCTCACGGTCCGTCTCGAACTTTTCCGGAAGCACTCATTTTTTGGATATCCGGCGACGGGCGTCAGCCGCGCAGGGTCTGGCTCGGGCCCTCGCCGAAGCGGTTCCGGTAGGCCGAGGCGAAGCGTCCGAGGTGGACGAAGCCCCACCGCTTCGCGACCTCACCGACCGTCGTCTCCTGCGGCGAGCTCTCGGCGAGCTCGCGACGGGTGCGGTCGAGGCGGATGTCGCGCAGGTAGGCGGTGGGCGACATGCCGAGTTCGCGACGGCAGTGGAGCTGCAGCGTCCTCGTGTGCAGCCCGGCCGCCTTCGCCGCGTCGGCGGGCGTGATGGGCTCCGCCGCGTGATGGTGCAGGTACTCGACCGCGAGGCGCGTGCGCGCCATCGAAGGCTCGCGGAGCGGCTCCGGCAGGTCGACCACCGCCCACGGTGCGAGCTGGAGCAGCGCGAGGGCGAGCGGTCGTTGGGCGTTCATACGGAGCAGCGGAGGCGCCGTCTCGTCGGTGAGCACCGGCGTGGAGGCGTTCAGCGCCACCCGCCAGCGCTCGATCGCCTCGGGTGTCGGCGTCGCCTCGAGATCGAAGGACACCTGTTGACTCGGGCCGGCGTGGATCTCGGTCGCGATGTCTTCGAGGTACGGTGCGGAGAAGAGCACGGAGTTTTGCCGGTGCGGGGTGAGGTGCACCGTGTACGGCCGGTGGAACGGGAGGACGAACGGGTGTCGCGGGATCTCCATCCGTTGGCCGTCGCGACGCACGATCCAGCCGCCGCCGGTCGTGACCCACGAGACCACGTAATCCGTGAGGCCCGGGGTCTC
>NZ_CAUQHZ010000030.1:0-8780 GCF_963518075.1 uncultured Plantibacter sp. | reverse complement strand
TACAGCCCCGCGACGAGGTTGATGACGGTCGCGAGGATCACGGAGCCGAAGAGGTACGACAGCAGGGTGTGTTTGAGCACCGTGCGGCGCAGCTCACTGGACCGCAGCGTCGTATCGGAGACCTGGTACGTCATGCCGAGGTCGAACGAGAGGTAGGCGAAGTCGCTGTACTGGGGCGCCTCCTCCTGGTTGAAGTCGATGCCGCCCTCCGGAGCAGCGAAGTACATGCGTGCGTACCTGAGGGTGTAGATCGTGTGGATGAGCGCCCACGACATGGCGACGCTCAGCACCGAGAACCCCGCCAGCAGGCCCTGTTCGACGCCGGTCGACGCCCGCGCCTGCAGGATCACGACGCTGAGGGCGACGAGGCTCCCGACGCTCGCCAGCACGATGAGGACCTCGCTCGTCGTCCGTCCAGGTTCCTCCGAGGTCGCATGCTCGCGCGTGCGTGCCGGGTCCATCCGCCAGATACGCGCCCAGAGCGAGACGATGAAGACGACGCACGTGGCTCCCCAGCCGGCCAGGATCGCCCCCGCCCAGAACCAGGTCAGGCCAGTGACCACCCCGACGCCCAAGCCGATGACGGCGGACAGGATCAGGCGGAGTTTCGCGCCGTGCCGCAGGGCGATCGGTCCGGACGTCGATGAGCTCACGAGCTGATCGTGGCACCGTCCGCGGAGTGCGTGACGCAGACTCGCGGCCGACGCCGCACCTCACACCGCTTCGACGAACAACTCCTCCAACTCGGCGAAGACGCCGACGGCGAGGCGCTCGAACTGCGCGGCGCTCAGCCGGATCGTCTCGCCCGGGACGAGGCCGGTGAACGACGCCCCTTCGGCGTACTGCAACACGGTCCCCACCGTGAACACCCGGTCGTGGTCGAGGATCGACGCGACGATGAGTTCGAGCTCGTTGAGGGCCCCGGGACCTTTCCCGAGCACCGAGCGCACCCGGTGGACGAACGGCCGGTCGAGCACAAGGGTGAGGCCGGTGAAGAACTCGGGGTCGACCACGGCCAGCGCTGCCGGGTCCGCGCCGGCCTCGGCCAGCGTCTCGCGTCCGGCGACCAGCGCGGCGATCATCGTCTTCGCCTGGTCGACCTCTCGCTGTTCGAAGGTCTTGCGTCCCAGCATGGGTGTCTCCTCGGCGTCGCGGATCGGGTGCGCTTCACGCTACTCCCCGGCATGCCCGGATCACAGCAGACCTCGCGCGTGCGGTGGTCAGGCCTGCTTCCGCTCGCGACGCGGGACGTGGAGCGACACGACGCCGGCGTCGCGGTTGATGCGACGGGCCTGTGCCCGCCAGATGAGCGCGAAGGCGACGACGAGCACGATCATGGCCGGGACGACGAGCGCCTTGAGCACCGGCATGGCCGGGAACAGCAGCCCCCAGAGCACGGTGTTACCGTCCCACAGGCCGTGCATGACCGCGACGAGCAGGTAGGTCAGGAGCACCCCCACGGTGATCCGGAACCGTCCGTTGCGTGCGGCGGCGAACACCGCGGCGGCGAGCAGCGCCGTCCACAGTGGGTGGCCGACCGGGTCGAAGATCGTCCGGGCGAACGCGGCTCCGGCCGCCTGGAACGCCGGGTGCGTGAGGATGGTCTCGAGGGGTGGTGAGCCGGCGGCGAGCTTCTGCGATGCTTCGACGCCGGCCGCCCATCCCTGTCCGATGTACCAGAGGTTCTCGAGGACGGCGAAGCCGATGCCGACGGCACCGCCGACGAAGAGACCACCTCGGGCGGTCTTCACCGGCAACCGCCATGCCACGATCACGACGGCGATGATCTTCGCCAGTTCCTCGGCGACCCCGGCGAAGAAGAGCCCGATGTCGTGCGGGTTCTCGCCGGCATCGGTCGCGGCGACGCCGATGAGGGAGTCGAAGGTGCTGCCGAGCGTGATGGCGATGAAGCCTCCGATCAGGACCGCCCAGAGGAGCGCCGCGGTCGTGACGCCGTCTCCCGGTTGGAGACGTCGGGCCATGACGAGCAGCAGGGTGGACGCGGCCAGCCCTGAGCCGAGCAGGATCCAGGCGGGGATCACCGCCGGGTTGCCGAGGAGGACGTGCGGCACCAGCAGGAGGAACAGCCAGAGCGCCAGGCCGCCGAAGAAGAACCAGGCGGGGGCGTGTGCGTGACGCCAGAGGGGCGCGGCGGTGCCGCTGGTCTCGGGCGTCGTGATCGGGGCTGCGTGCGACATCGTGTCCTCTCAGGGCGCGCCGACCGGGCCCACCGCGAGGATCACGCTAGTGCGCGGCATCCGTCGGGCACCAGGGGTTTCCTCCCCCACTCGGGGGTCAATGCCAGCGCGGTGCTGTCGCGCGAGCGCAGGGCAGACGCGTGAGCGCACCCCTCCGGAGGGGCGCGCTCACGTCGATAGGCTGCGCTCGGGTCAGCGCACCGCGCTGGCCGTAAGCAGCCGGGCTAGGCCGGGACCACCGCTCGCTCGACCGTGAGGCCGTCGCCGTCGCTCGCGAGCCCGACGTGGACGGTGTCGCCGTCGCGGATCGAGCCGTCGAGGATCGCCCGCGCGAGGCGGTCGTCGATCTCCCGCTGCATGAGTCGACGCAGCGGACGCGCGCCGTACATGGGGTCGTATCCGCGCTCCGCGAGCCACGCACGCGCATCGGGCGTGACCGCGAGGTGCAGCCGACGCTCGCCCAGTCGACGCTGCAGGCGATCGATGTAGAGCTCGACGATCTGGCCGAGCTCCGCTTCGCTGAGCGGCTGGAACACGACGATGTCGTCGAGACGGTTGATGAACTCCGGTTTGAAAGCCTGACGCACGAGCTGCTGGACCGCCTCCTCCTTCTGCTCGAGCGAGAGCGAGGCGTCCATCAGGTACTGCGAGCCGAGGTTGGACGTCAGCACGAGGATGACGTTCCGGAAGTCGACGGTGCGCCCCTGTCCGTCCGTCAACCGGCCGTCGTCGAGCACCTGCAGGAGGATGTCGAACACCTCGGGGTGCGCCTTCTCGACCTCGTCGAGCAGCACGACGGAGTACGGGCGTCGACGGACGGCCTCGGTGAGCTGCCCGCCCTGCTCGTAGCCGACGTACCCCGGAGGTGCACCGACGAGCCGGGAGACCGAGTGCTTCTCGCCGTACTCGGACATGTCGATGCGGACCATGGCCTTCTCGTCGTCGAAGAGGAACTCGGCGAGCGCCTTCGCCAGCTCGGTCTTGCCGACGCCGGTGGGGCCGAGGAACATGAAGGAGCCGGTCGGGCGGTCGGGATCGGAGATGCCGGCCCGGGTGCGCCGGACGGCGTCGGACACGGCGGCGACCGCACGGTACTGCCCGATGAGTCGGCGGGACAGCTCCTGCTCGAGGTGTAGCAGTTTCTCCGTCTCGCCCTGCAACAGGCGACCGACGGGGATGCCGGTCCACGCGGCGATGACGGCGGCGATGTCCTCGGCGGTGACCTGGTCGTTGACCATCCGGGGTTCGCCGTCGGTGTCCTGCTCGGCCGACTCCGCGAGCGCGAGTTCGCGTTCGAGCTGAGGGATGTCGGCGTAGAGCAGCTTGGACGCCTGTTCGAGCTTGCCCTCGCGCTGGGCGCGTTCGGCCTTGCTCCGGGCGGCGTCGAGCTGCTTCTTGAGGTCGCCGACCCGGTTGAGGCTCGCGCGCTCGCGCTCCCAGCGCGCCTGCAGTTCGCCGAGCGCGGCCTGGCGGGTCGCGAGGTCCTCCCGAAGGCGGGCGAGGCGCTCCTTCGAGGCGTCGTCCTTCTCCTTCTTGAGGGCGAGCTCCTCGAGCTTCAGGCGGTCGACACTGCGTCGGAGCTCGTCGATCTCGACGGGAGCCGAGTCGATCTCCATGCGCAGTCGGCTGGCCGCCTCGTCGATGAGGTCGATCGCCTTGTCGGGCAGCTGCCGCGACGTGATGTAGCGGTTGGACAGGGCTGCCGCCGCGACGAGCGCGTTGTCGGCGATGGCGACCTTGTGGTGCGCCTCGTACCGCTCCTTGAGGCCGCGAAGGATGGCCACCGTGTCCTCGACGCTCGGCTCCCCCACGAACACCTGCTGGAAGCGACGCTCCATGGCGGCGTCCTTCTCGATGAACTCGCGGTACTCGTCGAGCGTGGTCGCGCCGATCAGCCGCAGCTCGCCGCGGGCGAGCATGGGCTTCAGCATGTTGGCCGCCGCGACGGACCCCTCGCCGCCGCCGGCACCCATGAGGACGTGGAGCTCGTCGATGAAGGTGATGATCTGTCCGTCGGACTCGTCGATCTCCTTGAGTACGGCCTTGAGGCGTTCCTCGAACTGCCCGCGGTACATGGCGCCGGCCACGAGCGCGGAGAGGTCGAGGGAGATGAGCTGCTTGCCCTTGAGGCTCTCGGCGACGTCGCCCGCGACGATGCGCTGGGCGAGGCCTTCGACGACGGCGGTCTTACCGACGCCGGGCTCGCCGATGAGGACGGGGTTGTTCTTGGTGCGCCGCGTGAGGACCTGGCTCACGCGGCGGATCTCGGCGTCGCGGCCGATGACCGGATCGAGCTTGCCGGAGGCGGCGATCTCGGTCAGGTTGACGCCGTACTGCTCGAGCGCGCTGCGCTGATCCTCTTGCTGAGGCGTCTGGCCTGCTGGCATGGGTACGATCTCCTGTTCAAAACTTGAGTGAATCTGACTCAAGTTTACCACCGCCATTCCCCGCCGACAAGGTGCGATCGGCGGGTGACCTTCAGCGCATCGAAGGGTAGGCTTACCTATCGATGCCTCGCCTCAGTGAACAGACCCCCGACTCGATCTTCATCCTCCTCGCAGCCGTCGTCCGGCGCATCGAGCAGGTGAGCCCGAGCTATCGGCGCTTCACGTTCACGGGCCCCGAGGTCCAGCACATCGCGGACAACCGTCACGACCAGCGCATCAAGCTGCTCTTCCCGCTGCCCGACACCGGTTTCGACGAGCTGCCGATGCACGACGACTGGTACCAGGCCTGGCGGCTGCTGCCCAACGACAAGCGTCACCCGATGCGCACGTACACGATCCGCGAGGTCCGGCCGGAGCTCGCCGAGTTCGACGTCGACATCGCCCTGCACGGCCGCGTCGGCCCCGCGTCCACCTGGGCGATGGACGCGAAGGTCGGCGACGAGCTCGTCGTCAACGTCCCGAACGCCCGGTCGGCCGTCCCGGCCGGCGGCATCGACTGGCATGCGCCGGCCACCGTCGACCAGGTGCTCCTCGCCGGCGACGAGACGGCCCTGCCCGGGATCGCCGGGATCCTCGAGCGCCTGCCGAGCACCGCGCGCGGGATCGCCGTCGTCGAGCTGCCGCACGAGGAGGACATCGCCGCCCTGTCCACGAAGCCCGACGGGATCGAGGTCGTCGTCCTCCCCCGCGGCGACCAGCCCGTGGGCACCCTGCTCATCCCCGAGGTCGAGCGCATCGCGAGTCGCCTCGCGCCGAGCGTCGACACCGCCACGATCGCCACGCAGCCGGCACTCGAGGACGTCGACGTCGACACCGAGCTGCTCTGGGAAGCACCGGTCAACGCGACCGGAGGCCCCGTCCTCGAGAGCGCACCGCTCTACGCATGGCTCGCCGGAGAAGCGTCGGCCATCAAGACGCTCCGCCGACACCTCGTCTCCGGGTGCGGCGTCGACCGCAAGTCGGTCGCGTTCATGGGCTACTGGCGACACGGCAAGGCCGAAGACAACCGATGAGCCGGTGAGCGCCGACCTCGACAGCCTGCGGCTCCCGACCGCGGCCGCCCGCGCACGAGAGGCGTCGACCGGCATCGCCCGATCGACCGCCTCACGCTGGCTCCTCCTCGTCGCAGCGCTCGTCGTACTCGCCACCATCGCCGTCGGCAGCCTCTTCATCGGCTCGGGGACCATCAGCGCGGCAGCGGTGTGGCGCGCTCTCACGCAGGGCGGCGACGACACCAACGCGATCCTCGTCACCGGGTTCCGGGTGCCGCGCATGCTCCTGGCCATCGGCGTCGGAGCGGCGCTCGGTCTCGCCGGAGCGATGATGCAGGCCGTCACGCGGAACCCGCTCGCCGACCCCGGCATCCTCGGCGTCAACGCCGGCGCGTACATCGCGGTCGTGCTCGCCGTCGCCATCGCCGGCACCGCCGACCTGAGCTCGTACGTGTGGTGGTCCTTCGCCGGCGCGGGCCTCGCCTCCGTCATCGTGTACGTGATCGGCTCCCGGGGCCGCGCCGGGGCGACCCCGGTCCGCCTCGTGCTCGCCGGCGTCGCGCTCTCCGCAGCGCTGCAGGGGGTGACCTTCGCCATCACGATCCGCAACCCCGACATCTTCGACAAGATCCGCTTCTGGCAGGCCGGATCGCTGCAGAACCGCCAGATGGACGTGTTCCTCGGGGTGTTGCCGTTCCTCATCGTCGGAGTCGTCCTCGCGCTCGTCGTCTCGCGGTCACTCAACGCCGTCGCCCTCGGAGACGACCTCGCGACCTCGCTCGGCACGAAGGTGCTCCGGACGCGGGTGCTCTCGGTCGTCGCGATCACCCTGTTGTGCGGTTCGGCCACCGCGGCGGCCGGACCGATCGCCTTCCTCGGACTCATGTCGCCCTACCTCGCCCGCGCCATCGTCGGACCGGATCAGCGCTGGGTGCTCCCGTTCACGATGGTGTTCGCGCCGATCATCTTCCTGCTGTCCGACCTCGTCGGGCGGGTCGCCGTCCCCGGCGAGATGCCGGTCGGGATCGTCACGGCGTTCGTGGGTGCCCCGCTCCTCATCGTGCTCATCCGCCGTTCGAAGGCGCAGGGGCTGTGACCGCGGTCGCCGAGCCGGGTCGGCGCACCGTGCGGGTCGGTCGGGTCAGCTGGGTGGTCCACCGGCGCGAGCTGGTCGTCGTCGGCGCCCTGGTCGCCGTCGTCGTCGGGGTCGGCGGCTTCGCGCTCACCCAGGGCGAGTACCGCATCCCGCTCGACAAGCTGCTCGCCGCGTTCACCGGCACGGGCTCGGAGAGCGTCCTCCGCATCGTGTTGGAGTGGCGCCTGCCGCGAGTCGTGATCGCCGTCGTCGGCGGGATCGCGCTCGGGCTCTCCGGTGCGATCTTCCAGTCGATCACCCGGAACCCGCTGGGGAGTCCCGACATCATCGGGTTCAACTCCGGCGCGTTCACCGGCGCGCTCATCGTCACCCTCGTCGTCGGCGGGAACTATGCGGCCACGGTGTCCGGTGCGTTGATCGGCGGGCTCGCGACGGCGCTCGTCGTCTATCTCCTCGCGTGGTCTCGGGGCGTCCAGGGCTTCCGGCTCATCGTGATCGGCATCGCGATCAGTGCTGTCCTCAACGCGTTCAACGACTACCTGCAGCTGCGGGCGGACCTCAACGCCGCCATCGCGGCCGCGAGCTGGGGCATGGGTTCGCTCGCCGACCTCGGGTGGCAGGACGTCGTGCCCATGACGATCGCGGTCGCGGTCCTCGTCCCCCTCCTCGCGCTCCTGTCCCGCCGACTCGGCATGCTGGCGTTCGGCGACGACATCGCGAGCGCCCTCGGCATCCCGGTCGAGCGCACGCGGCTGCTGCTGCTCGTGATCGGCGTCGCGCTCACCGCGACCGTCACCGCGGTCGCCGGCCCGATCATCTTCGTCGCCCTCGCCGCACCCCAACTCGCCCGGCGACTTACGAAGTCCGCCGGCATCACCCTCGTCCCCTCGGCCGCCATGGGCGCGGCGTTGCTCCTCGTGAGTGACGTCGTGGCTCAGCGGATCATCGCCCCGGCCGCCTTGCCGGTCGGTGCGGTGACCGTGACCCTCGGTGGCATCTACCTCATCGCCCTGCTCATCACGCAGGCGGGAAAGCGCTGACATGAAGACCGACAGCCCCACCACCAGACTCGCCGGGACAGGCCTCCGCGTCGGCTACGACCAGCGGACCATCATCCACGAGCTGGACATCGCGATCCCCGACGACTCGTTCACGGTCATCGTCGGGCCGAACGCCTGTGGCAAATCGACGCTCCTGCGTGCCCTCGCCCGGCTGCTGAAGCCGACCCAGGGGCAGGTCGTGCTCGACGGTCAGGAGATCACGCGCTACCCGTCGAAGGAGGTCGCGAAGCGCATCGGGCTGCTGCCGCAGACGTCGATCGCGCCCGACGGCATCTCGGTGATCGACCTCGTGTCGCGCGGCAGGTACCCTCACCAGTCGATCCTCCGACGCTGGTCGGCGGCCGATGAAGCGGCGGTGCTCGCGGCGATGGAGGCGACGAACGTCACCGAGCTGTCCGGTCGCCTCGTCGACGAACTGTCCGGCGGCCAGCGCCAACGGGTGTGGGTGGCGATGGCCCTCGCTCAGGAGACGCCGCTGCTGCTGCTCGACGAGCCGACGACCTTCCTCGACATCACGCATCAGGTGGAGCTGCTCGACCTCTTCACGCGGCTCAACCAGGAGGGTGGCCGCACCCTCGTCGCGGTCCTGCACGATCTCAACCAGGCCGCCCGGTACGCGACGCACCTGATCGCGATGCGCGACGGACACGTGGTCGCGCAGGGTGCGCCGGCGGACATCGTGACGGCCGAGCTCGTCGAGGAGGTCTTCGGGCTCCGCTGCCGGATCATCGACGACCCCGAGTCGCACACGCCGCTCGTCATCCCGCTGATGGGCGCGCACTGACCCGTGGTGGTGGGAGGCGTCAGCGCGGTGCGCTGGCGTGAGCGCGGGTTTGTTGGCGTGGGCGCGCCCCGGTGACGTGAGCGCGGGTCTCCGGAGGGGTGCGCTGACGCCGGTGGGGCGCGCTCACCGTGGTGGGCGGGTGCCGGTGTCAGCAGCCGATGGCGGGTGTGCCGGGTCGGCAGGGTTTGTCGACGCCGATGGT
>NZ_CAUQHZ010000029.1:0-17724 GCF_963518075.1 uncultured Plantibacter sp. | reverse complement strand
GCGCAGTCGCTTCGTCGCGACCTTGTCGGCGAAGAATCGGTCGTGGCTGACCACGACGATGGCGCCGGGGAAGTGCACGAGTGCGCGCTCCATCACCTGCGTGCTCGCGAGGTCCAGGTGGTTCGTCGGCTCGTCGAGGAGGAGCACCGAAGCTCCGGAGAGCAGGCACTGGGCCATGGCGACGCGGGCGCGCTGCCCACCCGACAGCATGCCGATCTTCTGCTTGAGGTCGGCGTCCGAGAACTGGAACATGCCGAGGAAGCGGTTCACCGACTTCTTCGTCGCCGCGAAGGCGAGGCTGTCGGGCATAGCGCCGACGGCGTGCGCGACCGTGTCGGTGAGGTCCAGCTCGTCGACCATCTGGTTGTAGGACGCGTATCGGACCCCGCCGGTCCACGTGACGTGACCGGCGTCGGGGCGTTCGTCGCCCTCGAGGATCCGGAGGAACGTGGACTTGCCCGCACCGTTCGGTCCGTGGACGACGATGCGTTCGCGGCGGCCGATCTCGAGGTCGAGCCCGTCGAACAGCGTGTGGTCGCCGTAGGCCTTCGTGAGCCCCTGGATCCGGCAGAGCGTGTCCTTGATGTGCAGGCCGCCGTAGATGTCGGTGATGATGTCGTCGACCGGACGCGGCGGCCTGGCCTTCTTGATCTTGGCCAGCTGCGAGGAGAGGTCCTTCTTCCCGGCGGCCTTGGCCGCCTCGCGACGGTCCGAGATGCCCTCGGCCTCGAAGGCGAGCAGTTCGGACTCGTGGACGAACTGCGCCTCGAGGCTCTTGAGCCGGAACTGCTTCTGGACGACGTACTCGTCGAAGCTGCCGGGGTACTCGTGGAGGTGGAAGTTCTCGACCTCGACGATGCGGGTGACCACGGCGTCGAGGAAGGTCCGGTCGTGCGAGACGACGATCGCCGCGCCGCGGAACGAGCCGAACCAGGATTCGAGCCACTCGACCCCCGCGACGTCGAGGAAGTTCGTCGGCTCGTCGAGGAGCAGGACGTCCGGGCGCTCGAGGAGGATCTTCGCGAGCGCCGCACGGTTGCGCCAACCCCCGGAGAGCGAGTCGATGGGGAGCACGCGGCGCGCGGCGTCGAAGCCGAGCGTGGTGAGGGCGGTGTCGATGTGGCGCTGGTAGTCCCAGCCGTCCTGGCGCTCCATCTCCTCGAAGAGCTCGGCCTGCCGTTCGATGAGCTTCGTCATCCCGTCGAGGTCGTTCGGGTCGGCGGCGATCGCGGCGTCGATGGATGCGAGTTCCGCCTCGATGGCGTGGATGTGACCGAAGAGTCCTTCGAGGACCTCGGTGATGGTGGCGCTGCCGTCGAGCTCCGAGAACTGCGAGAAGTAGCCGATCCGCGTTCCGTCCTCGATGGTCACCGTGCCCGAGTCCGGCTGGAGCTGGTCGAGCGCGAGCTTCAGGAGGGTGGATTTGCCTGAACCGTTCCGCCCGATGAGCCCGACCCGGTCGCCTGGCTCGAGCCGGAAGAAGACGTCGCGGAGTACCGGGCGTTCCTCGAACCGGACGGTGACGTCGTGCAGGCGGATGAGACTCATGGGGACCTCTCGAGGAGCGGGATGCGGGTGGAATGCGGGAGTTCGTCGTCCGGGGGAGGCGCGGGCGACGGAGCGCCTCACCGCTCGCGGATCAGATGTGGTACTCGGGATCGAGCAACGCGAGGCCGTGGGCGCCGCTCCCGCGCGGGCGCTCGACCGCGGGGACGCCGAGCAGCAGACTGCGGGGTGGGCACGCCTTGGTGACGACGGCGTTCGCGCCGACGATGGTGCCCGCACCGATCCGGATGGGCCCGAGGATCTTCGCCCCGGCACCGACGGCGACGCCGTCACCGATGGTCGGGTGGCGCTTGCCGACGCCGCGGCTCTTCCCGCCGAGGGTCACGCCGTGGAAGATCATGACGTCGTCGCCCACCTCGGCCGTCTCACCGATGACGACGCCCATACCGTGGTCGATGAAGAACCGCCTGCCGATCCGGGCGCCCGGGTGGATCTCGATCCCGGTGAGGAACCGGGTGAACTGCGAGCCGAACCGGGCGAGGGTGCGGAAGCCGCGCCGCCACAGGCGATGGTGCAGCCGGTACGCCCAGACGGCGTGCAGGCCGGAGTAGCTGAGCGCGATCTCGATGGTGCCGCGGGCCGCCGGATCGTGTGCGCGTGCGGCACCGATGTCCTCGCGGACCCGCGACAGCATTCCCATGCGTCGAGCCTAGTCGCGCAGGTCGTCGTACATCGTCGTCGACAGGTAGCGCTCGCCCGCGTCGGGGATGATGACGACGATCGTCTTGCCGGCCATCTCCGGACGGCGTCCGACCTCGAGGGCGGCCCAGACAGCGGCGCCGGAGGACATGCCGCCGATGATGCCGTCGTCGGTCGCGAGGCGTCGTGCGGTCGCGTAGGCCGTGTCGGTCTCGACCGGGATGATCTCGCTGAACAAGGAGGTGTCGAGGATGTCGGGCACGAAGTTCGGGCCGATGCCCTGGATCTTGTGTCCACCGGCACGACCCTCGCTGAGCAGCGGGGAGTCCGCGGGCTCGACCGCGATGATCTGCACGTCGGGGTTGTGCTCACGGAGCCAGCCGCCGACGCCGGTGATGGTCCCGCCCGTCCCGATGCCCGCGACGAACGCGTCGACCGTGCCGGCGGTGTCCTCCCAGATCTCGGGCGCGGTCGTCCGTCGGTGGATGGCGGGGTTCGCTTCGTTCTCGAACTGCCTGACCCAGACGGCGCCGGGGTTCTCGGCGACGATGCGCTGCGCCTCCTGCACGGCGTTCGCCATCCCCTTGGTCGGGTCGGTGAGGACGAGCTCGGCACCGTAGGCACGGAGGAGGGACCGGCGTTCCTTGCTCATCGAGGCCGGCATCGTGAGGATGACCCGGTAGCCCCGCGCGGCTCCCACGAGGGCGAGCGCGATGCCGGTGTTCCCGCTCGTCGACTCGACGATGGTCCCTCCGGGCTGCAGCTGGCCCGAGGCCTCCGCCGCATCGACGAGCGCGATGCCCAGGCGGTCCTTGACACTCGATCCGGGGTTGTAGAACTCCAGCTTCGCCAGGACGGTCGCGCCGACGCCCTCGGCGATGCGGTTCAGGCGGACGAGCGGGGTGCGGCCGTAGGCCTGAGTGATGTCGGTGTAGACGGTGCCGGTCACGGTGTTCCTCTTCCTCGAATGGGGCTCGGTTCAGCCTACGACCTGGTCGATCGGCGGTCTCCCGTGTGACGAGGAGGATCGACGGCCCGCGGCCGCATCGAGGCGGTGGGGTAGGCTCGGTGCGGCCCACCCGACCAGGCCGCCCCAGATGATGACCTCGCTCATGCCCAGCACCCCTTCCGCCGCCGCCGCAGACACCCCGTCAGCCGGCCACCCTGCGACCGTCGAACTCGCGCGCCAACACGCCGTCGAGATCCTCACCCGCGCGGCCGTGCCGTCACCCGACGTCGACGCGGAACTCCTCCTCGGACACGTGCTCGGCCTCGGTCGCGGTGCCGTGCAGGCCGCGGCGATCACCGGTCGCGTGCTCGACGCCGAAGAGCGCACCGTGTTCGCCGAGCTGGTCGAACGTCGGGCCGCGCGTGAACCGCTGCAGCACATCACGGGTCGTGCCGCGTTCCGTTCGATGGAACTCGCGGTCGGACCAGGCGTCTTCGTGCCGCGCCCCGAGACCGAGTCGGTCGTGCAGTTCGCCATCGACGCACTCCGGGCGGTGCCGATCCCTCGGCCCATCGGCGTCGACCTCGGCACCGGCAGCGGAGCGATCGCGCTGGCGATGGCGACCGAGGTCCCGAACGCGGCGATCTACGCGACCGAGAACTCGGTCGAGGCCTTCATCTGGGCGAGACGGAACTTCGCCGAGTCCGGTGCCGACAACGCCACCGTCGTCTTCGAGCACCTCGCCGACGCCTTCCACGAGCTCGACGGCTCGGTGGACGTCGTGATCTCGAACCCCCCGTACGTCCCGGACGACGCGATCCCACGCGATCCCGAAGTGCGTCTCCACGACCCCTCGGCCGCGCTGTACGGCGGACCGGACGGTCTCGACGTGGTGCGCCAGGTGTCCGCGACCGCGCAGCGACTGCTCCACCGGGGCGGCACGCTCATCATCGAGCACGGTGAACTCCAGGGGCAGGCCATCCGCGAGCTGCTCACGGCCGACGGCTGGCACGCTGCGGCGACGCACCGCGACCTCACCACCCGCGACCGCACCACCATCGCGATCCGCTGACCCGTCGGCACGTCTGCGCTCTGTGGACCCATGCGGCCGGCTATTGATCTGCCTCGACCCGCTCGGATTGCAGCCCGGCGGCCTCTCGCCGCAGCCGGTGGGTGATGCTCTCCCACTCGTCAGCGAAAGCTGCAGTCTCGGCCATCTTCTTCACCGCTCCAACGATCTTCGATGCAGGACGACGTAGTGTGCTGCTCATCTGCGAGAGACCAGTAACTGCCCCACCAAATCCAGTCATGTGAACCATGGATTCACGTACAGACTTCGCGAGGGCGCTGATGCCGTCTAGGAAGCTATCCGTACCCTCTTGTGCCACCCACTCTGGGTTATTCTCGATGTGCCGAAAGATCCCGCGTATTTGGCCGTCGATTGACTCCATTTCCGCGTAGAAGCGTGACGTCAACTCGACGAGTTCATCCGCGGGTTCCTGCAAGTCCCGAGCAAATTTGGCGACGATAGTTAGCCGAGTCTTTGTGTTGGCTCCGGATGCATTCGCAAGATTGAGATCTTCCGAAGAGGAGGTGGCTGTTGCACCAAGATCCTCGATGACGGAACCGATCGCAGTGGCGGTCTTAGTGACTTCAGGAAACAAGGCCTCAACTGCTGCTAGTCGTTCAAGAAATCCTTCCTCCTCTGCTTTCTCTTCTTCTGGAGCATCGGGCTCCTCATTTTCGATCGATACGAGGCCGAGAGATTCGCCCGGTCCGTCGACGCTGTTCCAGATTCGAGAAACCGCGATGGAATCGGTGGGTGCTCCTAGGCCCACGCCGATTGCTGCTTGCAATGCCTTTCGAGCATCGATTAGTCCTCGCTCCGACCGTGAGAATTGGATTGTGCGAATGTCAGCGATATCGAAGGGCAGCTGCCCGTACTCACCCAACTGAATTGTCAGTAAGGGGCGAGTGTGGCGCAGCCCAAGTTCATACATTACATTCGGGTTTCCACCGCTAACATCTGCGATTACAATCTCGTCCTCATAGATGTGACGCAATACCTGTTCGGTGACCTCGCCGCTGATCGAGATCTGGTCAGCTCGGACGGGTTCAATTCCGAAAGCCTGGCAGGCGGGAACGATTACCTTCTCCAAGACCTCGAGTGACTCTTCGTAAGTTTCTCGTGCTGGCGAGTCTAGAGGTTCAAATCGATTTCCGATGGGCCCGATTACGAAGCAACGATAATGTTCGTCTTCGTGAGTTTCGCTATCCGGAATGAGGATGTTCATGGAGGCCCTTTCGTTGGCGTGCCTTTTCGACTAGGCGCTGAGCTGCTTTAATTGCGTTCTCGGCGTCGGTACTTGTGCAGGATACTGCGGAATATTGCGCTTTATTTTTCAAGTTCAATGCCCGCTGCAATTGAATCCACGCAGAGGCATCACTCGCCTTCTTGAGCGCGGTTACCGCCGAGTTGTGGTCAACGCCGGAGGGTAATCTTCCGCTGACTCCGAATATTATCGCGTCCGAAGCATTAATGCTCGCAGAGACTGCCAAGCTCACCGCGGCGTTGAGGGAGCCGCATTCCTGCATTAGCTCAGCAGATATGAGGAACTCCTCAGCCTTTCGGAGTTTTGACGCTTCAATGTTGTCCATCTTCCGCCGAGTCTGGCGGTAGATTGCTCGCGCCGCAACGCGTGTCTACCCGGTGGCCGCCACGAAGGCGTCGACGGCGGCGTCGAGTCCCGCGACGTCGAAGGCACCTGAGGCGTCCTTCGTCAGTCGGAAGGCGTGCATCCCAACGGCCTCGGCACCCGCGCAGTTCGCCGCAGAGTCGTCGATGAGCATGGTGCGACCGGGTGCGACGCCGTACCGGCTGAGCGCCCGGGTGTAGACACGGGGCTCCGGCTTCTCCGCTCCGAGGACGGCCGACACGAGGTCGTTCTCGCCGAGGAGGGCTGCGGCCTCGGGAGCCAGCTGCGCGAAGGAGTCCCGGAACGGGATCGGATTGTTCGACAGCAGGGAGACCGTGCCGAGGGTCGAGGCGCGGGCGAGGGTGGCCAGGACGCCGGGAACCGGTGTCATCGCCGCCGCACGGGCCTCGCGCCACTCCGCGAGGGTCAGCGGGTATCCGGTGACCTCGGCGAACACCGCCAGGTAGTCGTCACTGGTCGGGTACTCGCCGATGTTGGCCGCGGCCTCGTGCCCGCCGACCCACCACTGCTTCGCGAGCCGGTACTGGCTCACGCCCGTCAACCGCGAGAGCGCCGGAAGGCGTTTCCGGAAGTCGTAGTCGTACAGGGTCTTGTCGCAGTCGAAGAAGAACACACGCTCTGGCACCACTCCAGTATGCGGCCCCGGGCTCCCAGGACCGGACGTGGGCAGCACGTAGACTGACCAGGCGCGTCGGGCCCACGTCCGACGTGCCTCGGCGGTGCCGTCCCCGCCGCCGGAGAGGGTGAACCGTGGACCGTCCTGTGACCGCCTGCATCGTCATGTACCGGAACGATCGCGACAAGCTGCGTGCGGCCATCGACTCGACCCTCGGAAGCCCGCTCGTCGAGACGCTCTACCTCGTCGACAACTCGCCGACGGACGAGCTCCGCGACCTCGTGGACGACCCGCGCATCGAGTACCTGCACAACCCCTCGAACCCCGGCTTCGGCGCCGCCCACAACCTCGCGATCGCGAAGGTCCTCGGGCGCTCGAAGTTCCACATGGTGGTCAACCCGGACGTGTACTTCGAGCCGGAGGCGGTCGAGGAGCTCCACGAGTTCATGCTCGAGCACCCCGAGGTCGGGCACGTCATGCCGAAGGTGCTGTACCCCGACGGCTCCCTCCAGTACCTGGTGAAGCGGAACCCCTCCGTCTTCGACCTCTTCGCCCGCCGGTTCCTGCCCGGCCCGCTGAAGCCGCTCGTCGCGAAGCGCATGGCCCGCTACGAGTACCGCGACATCGACGAGAACCCGGCGCACGACTACAACAAGACGATGTTCGACGTGCCCTACCTCTCGGGGTGCTTCATGTTCCTCCGGACCTCGACCCTGCACCGCGTCGGCTTCTTCGACGAGCGGATCTTCATGTACATCGAGGACGCCGACCTCACCCGACGCTTCCTCCAGGTGTCCCGGACCGCGTACTACCCCGGCGCGACGATCCACCACCACTTCGCGAAGGGCTCGCATCACAACCGGAAGCTGATGTGGTACTCGATCCACGGGGCCTTCGTGTACTTCCGCACGTGGGGATGGTTCGGACGATGAGCCGGGTGCTCGTGACCGGTGCGACCGGCTTCATCGGGACGAACCTCGTCCCCGTCCTCGAGGCGGCCGGCCACGAGGTCGTGCCGTTCTCCTTACGCGGGTGGACGGGGGAGCCCTTCCCCTCGGACGTCGACATCGTGGTGAACCTCGCCGGGAAGGCGCACGACCTCGACGGCACCGCCTCTCCCGAGGTGTACCGCAGGATCAACACCGACCTCGCCGAACGTGCGTACGTCGCCTTCCTCGCGTCGGACGCCACCACCTTCATCCAGCTGAGCAGCGTCGCCGCGGTGAACGAGGCGACGGTCGACGGCGTGCTCGACGAGTCCGCCGAGCCCCACCCGGTGACCCCGTACGGGAAGTCGAAGCTCGCAGCCGAGCGGCTCCTGCTCGCCGTCGAACCGCCCGCCGGTCGCCGGACGATCGTCCTCCGTCCGACGATGGTGCACGGGCCGGGGGACAAGGGCAACCTGCGCCTCCTGTTCGGTCTGCTCTCCCGCGGCATCCCGTACCCGCTCGACGCCTTCCGCAACGAGCGCAGCTTCGTGTCGATCCAGAACCTCGCGTGGGCGATCACGAGCATCATCGACACGCCCACCGTCACGACGGGTGTGTACCTCGTCGCCGACGACGAGCCCGTGTCGACGGGGCACCTCGTCACCCTCATCGCCGAGGTCACCGGTCGCCGGGTCCGTCGCCTGGCGCTCCCACCGGCCCTCGTGCGGTTGGCGGCCGCCGTCGGCGATCGCGTCCCCGCCGTGCCGCTCAACTCCGGGCGTCTCGCCAAGCTCACCGAGGACTACCGCGTCTCCGGTGCCCGACTGCTCGGTGCACTCGGGCACGATCGTATGCCGACGGCGACGGACGACGGTCTCCGGTCCTCGATCGCAGCCCTCGCCGCGGAGCGCGGTGCGCCCGGCCCCGACGCGCAGTCCGTGCGCAGCCAACGCGGAGCCGGCGATCGGTAGGATCGACACGTTATGACCTCCACGCTCCCCGACGCCCCCCGTAGATGGACGCAGGCGCCCGGTCCTCGTTTCGCCGCGAAGACCGCCCTCGACGCACTGTGCTGGGTGCTCGCCATCGTGGTCGCCCAGCTCGTCCGGTTCGAGCTCGAGTACGAGCGCGTGGCCCTCGTGGGGACGGTCCTCCTGTGCGTCATCGCCGTGGTCGCCCAGCTCGTCGTGGCCTACCTGTGGAGCTACTACCACGGCCTGCACAGCTTCGGCAGCTTCTACGAGGCGAAACAGCTCATCGTCGTCGCGCTGATCGTCACCGCGATCCTCATCGCGGTCAACGCGGTGTTCGGCGTCGCGTGGGGGGTTCCACGGTCCACCACGGTGATCGCGTTCCCGTTCGCGATCGTCTTCATGGGCATCACGCGCTACGTCAAGCGACTCTTCGTCGACAGCCGCAGCCGGCCGATCGAGGCGCAGCGCGTCCTCGTCTACGGAGCCGGTGCGCTCGGGATGTCGATCATCCCTCGGCTCATGCGGGACCCGCAGTCGCCCTACCTCCCGGTGGGTGTCATCGACGACGACCCCTCGAAGCGCAACTTCCGCATCGCCTCCGTCGCCGTGGTCGGCACGGGAGCCGACCTGGTGGCGGCCGTCAAGCGCACCGGGGCGCAGGCGCTCATCATCAGCATCGCGGACGTCGACAACGACTTCATCCGCCAGGTCAGTGAGCGAGCCGACGAGGCGAAGCTCCGGGTGCTCGTCGTGCCGCCCATCGACACGATGCTGGCTCCCGGGACGGGCGAGAGCGCGCCGAGCCTGCGCGACCTCAACGTCGAGGACTTCATCGGCCGCAACACCGTCGACCTGCAGGTCGAGAGCATCGCGGGGTACCTGACCGGCAAGCGCGTGCTCGTCACCGGTGCCGGCGGATCCATCGGCTCCGAGATCGCCAGGCAGGTCAACCAGTTCGGTCCGGCGGAGCTCGTCCTGCTCGACCGCGACGAGACGGGGCTCCACACCACGCAGCTCTCGATCTCCGGACACGGTCTGCTCGACACCAAGGAGGTCGTGCTCGCCGACATCCGCGATCTCCCCTCGCTCATGGAGATCTTCGAGGACCGCCGTCCCGACGTCGTGTTCCACGCGGCAGCGCTGAAGCACGCTCCGATGCTCGAGCAGTACCCCGACGAGGCCTGGAAGAACAACGTCCTCGGCACCCTGAACGTGCTGAACGCGGCACGAGCCGTGGGCGTCGGCACCTTCGTCAACATCTCGACCGACAAGGCCGCGAACCCGACGACCGTCCTCGGTTACAGCAAACGCATCGCCGAGAAGCTCACCGCCTGGATGAGCGCCCAGGAGACCGACGCACGGTACCTCTCGGTCCGGTTCGGCAACGTCATCGGCAGCCGCGGCTCCGCCATCCCGGCGTTCACCGCCCAGATCGAGGCCGGTGGCCCGGTCACGGTCACGCATCCCGACGTCACCCGCTTCTTCATGACGATCCCCGAGGCGTCGAAGCTCGTCATCCAGGCCGGCGCGATCGGCGACCCGGGCGAGGTCCTCATCCTCGACATGGGCCGTCCGGTCCGCATCCTCGACGTCGCCAAGCGCATGATCGCCGCGTCCGGCAAGGACGTCGAGATCGTGTACACCGGCCTGCGGCACGGCGAGAAGCTGCACGAGGTCCTCATCGACACCGACGAGATCGCCGACCGCTCGAAGCACCCGAAGGTCTCGCACACGCGGATCCAGCCGCTCGACCCGGCACTCCTCGACATCGCCGTCTGGCGGGAGACCATCGCCGACGAGGGCGCCGGCACCCACCACCTGGTGCAATGACGGTTGCCATCCTGGCGGGGGTGCTCGCGCTCGTCGTGAGCCTGCTGTCCCAGCTCGCCATCCGCCCGATCCTCATCCGTCGGGCGGTCGTCGACACCCCGAACCACCGATCCATGCACGTCACCCCGACGATCCGCGGGGGAGGGATCGGCGTCGCGCTCGCGGTCGCCGTCGGTCTCGGTACGGCCGCGGTCCTGCTCCACAGTCTGCCGCTCTGGATCGTCGCCGCCGTGTCGATCGTCAACGCGGCCATCGGAGCCGTGGAGGACGTCCGCGGACTCCCCGTCCGGGTGCGCTTCGGCTTGCAGGTCGTGCTCGGACTCGTGGCGACCTGGGTGCTCGTCGTCTCGATGGCCGCGAGTTCCTGGTGGATCCCGCTCGGGATCGTGGCGCTCGTCGCCTACACGAACATCGCGAACTTCATGGACGGCGTCAACGGCATCTCCTCGATGCACGGCGCGGTCGTCGGCGGGTTCTACGCCGGTCTCGGCGCCGTGGCCGGTCTCCCGGGCGTCACGGCAGCAGGCCTCGTCGTGGCGGCAGCGTTCCTCGGGTTCCTGCCGTGGAACCTCGCTCGGCGCCGGATGTTCCTGGGCGACGTCGGCAGCTACCTCCTCGGCGGCTCCCTCGTCGCGGTCGCCATCTACGCGGCCTTCAGCGGCATCTCCTTCGTCGCGCTGATCGGCCCGGTCCTCGTGTACGTCGCCGACACCGGCACGACGATCATCGCGCGCTGGCGGCGGGGGGAGCCGCTGCACGAGGCGCATCGCAGCCACGTGTACCAGCGTCTCGCCGCCGGTGGACTCGGCCACCTCGGGTCCACCGCCGTCGTCAGCGTCGCGACCCTCGCCACCGGGATCCTCGGGGTGGTCGTCGCGACGGGCGCGTGGCCCCTCCAGGTCCTCGCCGTCCTCGGCATCCTGCTCGTCCTCGCCGTCTACCTGTGCCTGCCCAGACTGCTCGGAAGACGCCCGAGGCTATGATTGAGCGTCGTCACCCCGATCATCCGGCCGACTGATCACCGATCGGCGGCCCCGTTCAGCCAGGACCCACCACATGCCGCAGACCTTCGATTGCCAGGATCACGCGCAGCTGCTCGCCGGGATGCGCCTGGCGCGGACGGCCCTGGCGAGGGGTGAGCTGGTCGTGCTCCCGACCGACACGGTCTACGGGGTGGCCGCCGACGCGTTCTCCCCGGCCGCGGTGCAGCGCCTGCTCGACGCGAAGGGTCGGACCCGGCAGTCACCGCCGCCCGTCCTCGTCTCCGGTGTGAACACGCTCGAGGCCTTGGCGGCGTCCGTGCCCGATGCCGTGCACCGGCTCGTCGAGGCGTTCTGGCCCGGAGGCCTGACCATCGTGCTCGAGGCCCAGCCGTCGCTCGCCTGGGACCTCGGCGAGACCGCAGGCACGGTCGCGCTCCGGATGCCGTCGAACCCGGTGACCCTCGAACTCCTGCAGGACACCGGCCCGCTCGCGGTCTCCTCGGCGAACCTCACCGGCCGATCGGCCGCGACGTCCGCCGCTGCCGCGCTCGAGATGCTCGGCGATTCGGTCTCGGTCTACCTCGACGGCGGCGAGAGCGGCGAGCAGTCGTCGACGATCATCGACGCGACCCGACTCGGCACGGCCGACGAACGGATCGTCGTCCTGCGCGACGGAGCCGTCTCCCGCGAGGCGATCCGCGACGTGGTGGGCGATCTGCTCCCCGAGTCGCGCGAACCATGAACCAGTTCTCCGGGTACCTCATCGTGCTCGTCGTGAGCGCGGGCATCACCTTCGGCTTCGCCCACCTCGCGCGGCGCGTCGGTGTGAAGTACGGTCTCCACCCACCGATCCGCGAGCGGGACGTCCACCAGACGCCGACGCCGCGCCTCGGCGGGGTCGCGATGTTCATCGGCATCCTCGTCGCGTTCGGTGTGGCCTGGCAGCTGCCCTTCTTCGACCTCGTGTTCGCCGATCCGGAGCCGGTGCTCGCGATCCTCGGTGCCGCCCTGTTCATCGTCGGGATCGGCGTCGCAGACGACCTGTGGGACCTCGACTGGATGATCAAGCTCGCCGCACAGTTCATGGCGGCAGGGCTCGTCGCCTGGCTCGGTGTGCAGATCTACTCCTTGCCCATCGGTGGCCTGACGGTCGGCTCGTCGTGGGTGTCCTTCTCGATGACGGTCTTCGCCATCGTGCTCGTGATGAACGCGATCAACTTCGTCGACGGACTCGACGGGCTCGTCGCCGGTGTCGCCGTCATCGCGAACACCGTGTTCTTCGTCTACACGCAGCTGCTCGTGACCTCCACCGGGGCGAGCGACTACTTCAACCTCGCTTCGCTGATCGCCGCGATCCTCGTCGGCGCCTGTCTCGGCTTCCTCCCGCTCAACTGGCACCCCGCCCGACTGTTCATGGGCGACGCCGGTGCGCTGCTCGTCGGGCTGCTCATGGCGACCTCCGCAGCCGCCGTGACCGGCCAGGTCGACCCGGCCGCCCTGGGCCGCACGCAACTGTTGCCCGCGTTCATCCCCATCCTGCTGCCGTTCGCCATCCTGGTCGTGCCGCTCGCCGACTTCGTCCTGGCCGTCCTCCGTCGTCTCCGGGCCGGCAAGTCGCCGTTCAGCGCGGACCGGATGCACCTGCACCACCGGCTGCTCGACCTCGGTCACAGCCAGGTGCACGCCGTCCTGATCTTCTACGGCTGGACGGTGGTCATCTCCGTCGGATGCCTGGCGTTCTTCGCCGCCCCGACGTGGCTGGCCGTGCTCTTCGTCTCCGTGGGCGTCGTCACCTGCACGGCGTTCACGCTCCTGCCGATCGGTCGCCGCAGGCGGGCCGACCGGCTCGCGCAGCGCGTGGCCGCCGGCGCTGAGGGGGCTCCCGGGTCGGCGCTGTACGATCGGCTCGACGAGGCCTCCGGGCAGCGCGACCCCGAGGCGCCCGTGAGCGGCGACACCCTCGACACCCTCGACTCTCTCGCCAAGAAGGACCAGCACCCATGACTCCTCCCGCCCAGGCCGGCTCGCACGTGAGCGCCAACCGGGTCTTCCGCACGGCACTCCGATATAGCGCGCTCCTCGCGCTCGTGATCGCCGTCGTCGGGGGAGTGGTCGGCTGGAGCGTCGACGGTTCCCGCGGGCTGACGAGTGCGCTCATCGGCACCGCGATGGCGCTCGTGTTCCTCGGCATCACCTCGGTGAGCATCCTCTTCGCCAACCGCTGGTCCGGCCAGGAGTTCTTCGTCGGCATCCTGTTCGGGGTGGTGATGGGCAGCTGGCTCGTGAAGTTCGTCATCTTCCTCGTGCTCGGCTTCATCCTGAAGGACCAGCCGTGGGTCAACGCACCGATCCTGTTCGGGAGCGTCATCGTCGGTGTCGTCGGATCGCTCGTGATCGACGCCGTCGTGGCGGCGAAGGTGCGGGTGCCCTACGTCTCGGACGACATCCTCCCGAAGGCGTCGCCGCAGGACTCCGACCAGGGCTGACGCTGCGGACACATCCAGGTCGCGCGGGAGCATGCCGGAACCGGTATCCGGGGCACAGCGGAAGGTCGCACCTCGGAATATCGCCGTGGAATACCACCCCTGGGTTCGTCGGGGCCGGGTTTCCTTGCTAGACTCGTCAACGAATCCTCCCACTAGCACCGCTTCGGCGTGCGGCGAGGAGACATCCCCCCTGTTCGTCGCCGCGAGAGCTCTGCTCCACGCCCCCGAAACTGGAGATACGTGCTGTTCGCTAACGCCGTGCACCTGATCGCACCGATGGCCGCCGAAGATGGCGAGTTCCACGGTCCGTCGATCGACGAGTTCTTCCCCGACATCATCCTCTTCGAGGGCACGCCCTTCGCGATCAACCGGGTCATCCTGATCCGGTTCATCGCGGTGATCGCGCTCCTCCTGTTCTTCTGGCTGTCGACGCGCAAGATGCGCCTCGTCCCCGGCCGCGCACAGAGCCTCGCCGAGATGGGGCTCGGCTTCGTCCGCGTCAACATCGCGGAAGACCTGCTCGGCAAGAAGGACGGCCTCCGGTTCCTGCCGATCCTGACGACCATCTTCTTCATGGTCCTCGCGATGAACCTGACGGGCATCATCCCCGGACTGAACCTGGCCGGTACCTCGGTCATCGGTGTCCCGCTGGTGCTCGCGCTGGTGTCCTACGTCACCTTCATCTACGCCGGTATCAAGAAGAGCCCGGGCAAGTTCTTCAAGAACTCCCTCTTCCCCTCCGGGGTGCCGTGGCCGGTGTACATCATCGTCACGCCGATCGAGCTCATCTCGACCTTCGTCATCCGCCCGCTCACGCTGACGCTCCGACTCCTCATGAACATGATCGTCGGGCACCTGCTCCTCGTCCTGTTCTTCGCGGCGACGCAGTTCTTCATCGTGAACCTCGGCGGATGGTTCGCCCTGATGGGTGTCGGGACGCTGGCCTTCGGCCTCGTCTTCACCCTCTTCGAACTCCTGGTCGCAGTCCTCCAGGCCTACGTCTTCACCCTCCTCACCGCGGTCTACATCCAGCTCGCGGTCGCAGAAGAGCACTAATCGAGCCCGGCACCCGCCAGGTCTCACCCAACGGAAGGAAACAAACGTGGACGCAACTACCGTTCTCGCCGCCCTTGAAGGAAACATCGCGACGGTCGGTTACGGTCTCGCAGCCATCGGCCCCGCCATCGGCGTGGGTATCGTCGTCGGCAAGACGATCGAAGGCACCGCGCGTCAGCCCGAGCTGGGTGGTCGTCTCCAGGTCCTCATGTGGATCGGTATCGCCTTCACCGAGGCGCTCGCCTTCATCGGCATCGCGACCTACTTCATCTTCGTCTAAGCCCCCTTTCACATCTCCGAAGGAGGCAAGATGTTTGATGCAGTGATCATCGCTGCTGAAGAGGGCGCACCGACGAACCCTCTTATCCCAGCGGTCTACGACATCTTCTGGTCTGCCGTCGTCTTCATCATCATCCTCGGCTTCTTCTGGAAGCTGGTCCTGCCGAAGGTGCAGAAGCTCCTCGACGACCGCGCAGCGGCCATCGAGGGCAACATCGCCAAGGCCGATGAAGCGCAGAAGCAGGCCGAAGCGGCGCTCGAGCAGTACAACGCTCAGCTCGCCGAGGCCCGTCAGGAAGCCGGCCGCATCCGCGAGCAGGCCCGTGTCGAGGGTCAGACGATCCTCGCCGAGCTCAAGGAGCAGGCCACGGTCGAAGCCGCTCGCGTCACCGCGAGCGCTCAGGCACAGATCGAAGCCGAGCGTCAGGCGGCCGTCGTGTCGCTGCGTGCCGAGGTCGGCACGCTCGCGCTCGACCTCGCCAGTGGCGTCATCGGCGAGACGCTGAACGACGACGCGAAGGCCACGGCGGTCGTCGACCGGTTCCTCGCGGACCTCGAAGCGTCGGAGAAGGCAGCCAAGTAATGGGAAGCGCGACCAGAGAAGCACTCGCCTCGTCGAAGGAGGCCCTCGCCGCCCTCGGCGCCGGGGCCGATCTGGCCACCGCGGACGGACTGTTCGCAGCGGGCCGGGCCATCGGCGGCTCGAGCCACCTGAGCGCGGCGCTCAGCGACCCCGCAGCCGACGCCGGTGCCAAGCGCACCGTCGTCGAGCGGATCTTCGGCACCCAGCTGAGCGCTCAGGCGCTCGGCCTGCTGCAGACCGTCGTCTCCGGCCGCTGGTCCAGCGAGGCCGACCTGCTTGCAGGCATCGAGGAGCTCGGCCTCCGGGCCGCCTCGATCTCCGCCGGTGCGCAGGGCGACATCGAGGCCGAGTTGTTCGAGTTCGGGAAGCTCGTGTCGAGCAACCACGAGCTCGAACTGGCCCTCAGCAGCAAGCTCGGCTCGTCCGCTGCGAAGGGTGCCCTCGCGGCGTCCCTCCTCGCGGGCAAGGCGAGCCCGCAGACCGTCAGCATCGTCGGTCAGCTCGTGCAGCAGCCGCGAGACCGTCGGATCGGAGAACTGCTCCGGTACGCATCAGGCATCGTCGCCGACCAGCAGGGCCTCGCGGTCGCCACGGTCACGGCAGCCGCACCGATCGAGGCGTCGCAGCTCCAGCGCCTCGAGCGCCACCTCGCCACGGCCTACGGCCGTCAGGTGAAGATCAACCAGGTGATCGACCCCGCCGTCGTCGGTGGACTGCGCGTGCAGCTCGGGGACGACGTCATCGACGGCAGCCTCGCTGCCCGACTGAACGACCTCCGTCTGCAACTGGCCGGCTAGCGGCCCGTGCAGCGCGGAGACCGGCCCGACGGTCTCCACAACTCAAGACGTTGATCCTGACGGATCGCACCTCTCGGAACCCCCGGGTTCCACAACCAAAAGGAACATGATGGCAGAACTCACGATCAGCCCAGACGAGATCCGGGATGCTCTCAAGGACTTCGTCAAGGCCTACGAGCCCGGCACCGCCGCGGCCACCGAGGTCGGACGCGTGATCGATGCCGCTGACGGCATCGCCCACGTCGAGGGCCTCCCGGGCGCCATGGCGAACGAGCTCCTCCGCTTCGCGAACGGCACCCTCGGCCTCGCGCTCAACCTCGACGAGCACGAGATCGGCGTCGTCGTCCTCGGTGAGTTCGACGAGATCGTCGAAGGCATGGACGTCACCCGCACGGGCGAAGTCCTCTCGGTCCCCGTCGGCGACGGCTACCTCGGACGTGTCGTCGACACGCTCGGCAACCCGATCGACGGCCTCGGCGAGATCGCCAGCACCGGCCGCCGCGCACTGGAGCTCCAGGCTCCCGGCGTCATGCAGCGCAAGTCGGTGCACGAGCCGCTCCAGACCGGCATCAAGGCGATCGACGCCATGATCCCCGTCGGCCGTGGCCAGCGCCAGCTGATCATCGGCGACCGCCAGACCGGCAAGACCGCGATCGCGATCGACACCATCATCAACCAGAAGGCCAACTGGGAGTCGGGCGACGTCAACAAGCAGGTCCGCTGCATCTACGTCGCCATCGGCCAGAAGGGCTCGACCATCGCCTCCGTCAAGGGTGCGCTGGAAGAGGCCGGCGCGCTCGAGTACACGACGATCGTCGCCTCGCCTGCGTCCGACCCGGCCGGCTTCAAGTACCTCGCTCCGTACACCGGTTCGGCCATCGGTCAGCACTGGATGTACGAGGGCAAGCACGTCCTGATCATCTTCGACGACCTGTCGAAGCAGGCCGAGGCCTACCGTGCCGTCTCCCTCCTCCTCCGTCGTCCGCCGGGACGCGAGGCGTACCCGGGTGACGTCTTCTACCTCCACTCCCGTCTGCTGGAGCGTTGCGCGAAGCTGTCCGACGAGCTCGGCGCCGGTTCGATGACGGGTCTGCCCATCATCGAGACCAAGGCCAACGACGTCTCGGCGTACATCCCGACCAACGTGATCTCGATCACCGACGGCCAGATCTTCCTGCAGTCCGACCTCTTCAACTCGAACCAGCGCCCCGCGGTCGACGTCGGTATCTCCGTCTCGCGCGTCGGTGGCGATGCTCAGGTGAAGAGCATCAAGAAGGTCTCCGGAACGCTGAAGCTCGAGCTGGCGCAGTACCGCTCGCT
>NZ_CAUQHZ010000028.1:0-18973 GCF_963518075.1 uncultured Plantibacter sp. | reverse complement strand
GTGACGACGATCTTCCCGCCGACCGCGTCGACGTGCACGGTCGAGCCGTCGCCGACCCCGCCGCCCACGACGAGCTCGGCGATGCGGTCGTCGACCTCACGCTGGATGAGGCGACGCAGGGGACGCGCCCCGTACTCCGGCTCGTAGCCGAGCTCCGCGAGGAGGGTGAGCGCTTCCGGAGTCGTCTCGAGAGACGCACCGCGTGCGGCCAACCGCTCGGTCGTACGGCCGAGCATCAGTCCGACGATCTCCTGCAGCTGCTGCTGGTCGAGCTTGCGGAAGAGGACGACCTCATCGATGCGGTTGAGGAACTCCGGACGCATGGCCTCGCGCAGTTTGCCCATGACCCGGGCACGCAGCGCCTCCTCGGAGCCGAAGCCCGTCGGGTCGTCGGCGCCACCGGCCACGAAGCCCATCGCTCCGGACCGCGAGGCCAGGAACTCGGAGCCGAGGTTCGACGTCATGACGACGACCGTGTTGCGGAAGTCGATCGTCCGCCCCTGACCGTCGGTCAGGCGACCGTCGTCGAGCACCTGCAGGAGCAGGTTGAAGACGTCCGGGTGCGCCTTCTCGATCTCGTCGAACAGCACGATCGAGTAGGGGTTCCGACGCACGCGCTCGGTGAGCTGGCCCGCCTCGTCGAACCCGACGTACCCGGGAGGGGCACCGATGAGTCGCGACACCGTGTGACGTTCGCCGAACTCACTCATGTCGAAGCGGATCACGGAGTGCTCGTCCGCGAAGAGGGATCCGGCGAGCGCCTTCGCGAGTTCCGTCTTGCCGACGCCGGTGGGGCCGAGGAACAGGAAGCTGCCGACAGGGCGGTTCGCGTCCCCCATGCCCGTGCGGTTGCGACGGACGGCCTTCGAGACCGCGGTCACGGCGTCGTGCTGGCCGATGACGCGAGCGTGCAGTTCGTCCTCGAGGCCGGCGAGACGTTCCCGCTCACCCTCCGTGAGCCGACTGACCGGGATGCCGGTGGCACGGGACACGACGCCGGCGATCTGGGCCTCGTCGACGATCGCGTCACGGTCGGTGCGGGCACCGGGTCCGTTGGAGACGGCGTCGAGCTTCGCCTGGACGGCGGTGATCTCGTCGCGGATGCGCGAGGCCTCCTCGTAGTGCTCGGCCGACACGGCGGCGTTCTTCGACACCTCGAGTGTCGCGAGCTCCTCGACGAGGGCGCTCACGTCGACCGCCTTCCCGAGCCGCAACCGCAGCCGGGCTCCGGCCTGGTCGACGAGGTCGATGGCCTTGTCTGGCAGGACGCGGTCGGGCAGGTAGCGGGCCGAGAGCTCGACGGCTGCGCGGAGGGCGTCGTCGGTGAAGCGGACGTCGTGGTGCTCCTCGTACGCCGGACGGAGACCGTCGAGGATGAGGACGGCGTCCTCGATCGACGGCTCGCCGACGCGCACGGGCTGGAAGCGGCGTTCGAGCGCCGGGTCCTTCTCGATCCCGCGGTACTCACGGAGCGTGGTCGCACCGATGAGGTGCAGCTCACCGCGAGCGAGACGCGGCTTGAGCATGTTCCCGGCGTCCATGCCGCCCTCGCCGGAACCTCCGGCGCCGACGACGGTGTGGACCTCGTCGATGAAGACGATCAGCTCGGAGCGGTTGGCTGCGATCTCGTCGAGCAGACCGGTGAGGCGCTCCTCGAAGTCACCGCGGTAGCGGGTTCCGGCGACCATGGCCGGCAGGTCGAGTGAGACGACGCGCTTGCCGCGCAACTGCTCCGGGACGCCGCCGTCGACGATCGCCTGGGCGAGCCCCTCGACGACCGCCGTCTTGCCGACGCCGGCCTCGCCGACGAGGACGGGGTTGTTCTTCGTGCGGCGGGAGAGGATCTCGATGGTCTGCTCGATCTCCTCGGAACGTCCGATGACGGGGTCGAGCGACCCGCCGGCGGCGAGCGCCGTGAGGTCGGTGCCGAAGCGGTCGATCATCGGGGTGTCCGAGTCGAGGTCGTCCGCATCGCGGTCGTCCTGGTCGTCGGTGGCGACGCCGGGGTCGCCGACGGTCTGGCGCATGCCCTGGGTCAGCGCCTCCGCCGTGACGCCGGCGCGGGCGAGGACCTCACCGGCGGGCGAGTCCTGGTTGATGACGAGCGCGAAGAAGAGGTGCTCGGGGTCGACGTAGGTCGACCCGGCGGCGCGGGCCACCTGGTAGGCGTGGAACAGCGCGCGCTGGGCCGACGGCGTGATGGCCGGGTCCTTGACGCTCGGCGAGGACGCCTGCGGCAGGCGCTGCTCGGCGGCCTTGGCGATGACCTTCGGGTCGACGCCGAGGCGCGCGACGGCGTCCTTCGCGGGCTCCTCGCTCACGATGACGCGCAGGATGTGCAGCGCGTCGAGCTCGTTCTGGCCGCGCTCGAGCGCGAACCGGCCGGCGCGCTGCAGGATCTCCTGCGTCCGCGCGGTGAGGAAGCGGCTGAGGTCGATGGTCCGCGCCGAACGCGCCCGCTCGCCCTCGAGGTATCGGGCGAGGAAGTCGTCGAACGACGACGATCCGCCGTCTGCTGCTGCGCCGCCCTGGGTGAAGTCTTCGGGCACGTGAACCTCCTGGATTCAAACTTGAGTGTCGTACGCTCAAGTCCAACGCGGGGTGCCCGAAGCTATTCCCGGCAACGATCCTCGTCCCAGCGAACCTTCAGCGAGGGAGCCTGTCCACCGCCGCTCGACGATGCTCCAGCGCCGCGGGCAAAGCGAGGGCGGCAGCCAGCACACAGAAGCCTCCAGCGCCGACCGCGAGGCCTGGCGCGACGGCGAGCACCGGGCGCGCCCCCTCTTCGAGGCGACCGAACGCCTCAGCCTCCACCGCTGAGACAGCCGCTGCCGTCAGGAGCCCGAGGAACGTCGCGGTCACGGCATACATGAAGGCTTCGACGACGCCGGCTCCGACGATCGAGCGGTGACTGACGCCGCCCACAGCCAGCAGCGCCCGCTCGTGCACCCGCTCACGAGCAGCCATCACCACGACCGTCGCGGTGCCGGCGATCGCCAGGACGACCGTCGGACCGAGAATGGTCCAGACACCGGAGTGGTTGATGCCGTGCTCGCCGGCGGACACAAGCCCGGCCGCCCTCCTGGCGGAATCGGCGGTCTCGAACACGGTGTAGATCGAATTCGCGAGGGCGACCGCGACGTAGAGCGGAACGAGGGAGACGCCTACACGATCCAAGCGGAAGGCGCAGCCACGACGCGCGAGGTACCAAGCCGTCGACCATCGACGTGGGACGATCCATGTCCACGCCGCGAGGAACATCGCAGCGATCCGCGAGACGTGCAGCGCGATCAGCGGGATGATCAGCAACGACAGGAGCATCGCGAGGCCGACTAGGAGACCGAGCCGACTGGACACGTCGCCGCTCGCCGTACCGACCATTCCGGCCGCCACTGCGAGGACCGCCGCCGACATGACCAGGCTGAGCGCGAGCCTGAACGCGGTCGGGCGACGGCGGACGACTTCCGCGCTCAGGACCGCGTCGACCGCCGGTACCCGGAGGATCGAGCCGGCACCTTGCAGACCGGCGAGCAACAGGATGCCGATGAGCAGTGCCCAGGTCGACAGGAGCACCAGCGTGCTCGCCGGGGCATCGACGATCGCGGCGACCGCGTTGGCCTGCAGGACCCAGCCGGTGAACCGCGGTGCGACCAATAGGGCCAGTGGCAGCCCGAGCGCTCCGCCCACGGTCCCGAGCACGATCAGCTGCGATACAAGGACGCCGGCGATCCGCACTGACGACATCCCCGCGAGCTTCCAGGTCGCGAACGGTCGACGCTGGAGTTGCACCGCCAAGGAGACCGCGCTCGAGGTGATGACGAAGACCGCGAGCGAGGCCATCCCGTACATCGGCGTGCTCAGATTCCGGACGATGCGCTGTTCCCGGACGGGCAGCCGACCGGCGGCCTCCACGAGCACTCCCACGCTGACAAGGAGCGCGTTCGCGAGTGCCAGGAACAGGAGCAGGGAGATCCACACCCGCCACTGATGCAGGAGTGTGCGGAGAACGAGACCGGCCATCGTCATGCTCCCACGGACGTATGGACACTGTCCGCGCGGGCCGTTTCGATGGCGGACCAGAGCGCCTCCGGGGTGGCGGACGTCAGCTCAGCGTGGACGGAACCGTCACAGAGGACCAGCACACGATCCGCACGCGCAGCAGCGTCGAGGTCATGGGTCACCATCACCATCGTGCGTTCGGGACCGAGCGATCCGAACAGGAGGTCGAGCACGACCCGTCCTGACGACGTGTCAAGTGCACCGGTGGGTTCGTCGGCGAAGACCAATTCAGCCTGCGACAGCAACACCCGGCCGATCGCGACGCGCTGCCGTTCACCGCCTGACAGCTCGTCCGGGCGATGCCGGAGGCGCGACGACAGTCCGATATCTGCGGCGACATCTGCGACCGCCTGACGCCCGGCTGCGCGACCGGCGAAGAGCGCGGGCAACGCGAGGTTGTCCCGCGCGTTGATGGAGGGGATCAGGTTGTAGTCCTGGAACACGAAGCCGACGGACCGCCGCCGGAATCGGGAACGACCCCATTCGGTCAGGGATGACAGCTCCGTCCCCAACGCCACGACGCTTCCACGTGTCGGAGCTCGGAGACCAGATAGGCAGTGCAGGAGTGTCGACTTCCCGGATCCCGAGGGCCCGACGACCGCCAACGACTCACCGGCGGCTACAGAAAGACTCACCCCCCGCAACACGTGGACCGGGTCGCGGCGATGCAGCGAATAGCTGAAGGAGAGATCGCGTGCTTCAAGGCTCATCGTTGCAGTGTCTTTCGTCGTTCAGGCACGGTGTCTCCACCAGCTCAGGTCGGTCGTGAGCATCGGGGCTGCTGCGCTCGATGTCCTCGTGTGCGCAGCAGCCCCCCCCCTCATCAGCCGCCCGCGCACGCGAACAGGCTGGCCGAACTCTCCGGCTGGTTTTCGCCGCAGGCCCACCAGCTCCAGTTGCTGCCTAGCGTTCCGATGCCGCGATGCGCATCACGGCGCTGAAGGTCGAGAACCTTGTTCATGTTCATCACCTCCTCTCCGATCAAGACCGAGCGAACCCTGCGCTCGCTCGAACAGCCCGGGCTGCTGCATCAGCGGCAGCCAGGACAGGTCTCTTTGACGTTGTGCTGTGAGCGCGGCGAGGATACCTGCACTTCCAGTCGCCAAGTCGCTGGACAATCGGAGGTAGTTCTCTCCGGGAAACTGCACCGATCGTCTCCAACACAAGGCGTCGTGAGCGAGAGCGCTTCGTTGGAATTCAGCGCCGTCAGTAGCGATCGGAGCGCGATCAGCCGCGAGCGCTGCGAGTATCCCCGCACGGCCGTTGAAGAGACCAGAGAACGCGTACGTGTGGCTCGCGCAGGCGCGTCGCAGTCCCGCTGTCACAAGCGAGACGTCGTCACCGAGGTCGACCCGGTCCTGCAATTGCGCGATTGCCACAAGAACCCCCGCGCTGCCTCGGGCAAGATACGGAAGTGTTCTCCCGTTCTCCGTGTCCTCAATTCCCACGAGGTCATCAGCGTAAGAACGCGTCCGAGAAAGGTCGCGCTCGACTGCTCGGATAGCGAGTCGCATTGCGCCGAAGTCATCGTGGTGTCGCGCGAGCGTGGACAAGAACAAGGAGATACCCGACCATCCGAACAACAGCCCTGCCCGACGGTCGAGTGCCTCAGATGCGCTGGATTCACCGTCGGAGAACAGCTGTGCCGAAATGCGGGCGGCGCACTCCAGCGCAATCTCGAAGTACTCCGAGTCTTCATACTCGAGCGCTGCGCCGACGGCTGACAGGCCGATCCCTGCGAGTCCGCCGAACAGGTTGAGGCTACGCGTCCTGCCTCGCGCCTGCAATGAGCGATCGATATGGCGCTTCGCCGCATCGTGTGCACCAAGTTCGCTGAGTGCTGCAGCGACGCCCGCAAGGCCGTTGAACAAACCGGGTTTCGTATCGGGAGGTGAGGTATCGGCCGCGGCGACGAGCCATTCAGTGAGGTCTGACGTGATGTCGACATCCGCGCGCGCCAGGGAGAGCAACACTCCGGCAGCCCCGTTCGCAACGTTCACCGTTCCGAACGGGTCGGCTTGGGCCACATCGCCAGGAAAGAGTGCGCCGGACGTTGCACGGAGGGACGCCAGAATACCCTGAGCAAGTCGATCACGCGTCACTGGGTCTCCCAGCCGTTCAACGTCCCACACGGATGGCGACTCGGCCGGTGTCAGTTCGACCTGAGTCGTCAATTCACGCGGCAGTTTGACACAAGCGCGACGGATGATTTCCGCTGCCCTCGAGCCAAACGTCGCCGAGACCATGTCTATAGTCCTGTACCAGTGACCTGGGGCGAGTATCTCGATCGACCTGTTGACCTGGAAGAGGGACGCGGCGATACGTGACACTGCGAACCAGTCAGCTTCTGCAGCGGTGTACCCGTCCGGCGGAGCGTAACCCAGCGCGTTGAAGCTCGACCGCGTTCGACTATTCGGTTGCCGTCCGTCTTCGAGGTCGATGAGGCGAACCGACAGGTCGGCAAGCACAAGGACGTTGCCGGGGTGCAGATCACCAGCAACCGCTCCCTGCTGATGAAGCATCGCAACGCACCGTTCGATCGAACTCATGATGCGATCCACACAATCGACGAAGCGGGACTGCTCATCACTGGCCAGGCGTTCCCGACTGAATGGATAGTTTTTCGCCCCCCATGCACTCAGCGGCTCCCCGGGGACGTGCTCCATCTCGAGAAAGCGGTGTTCCCAAGCGGTGAACATCCGGATGGGCCGCGGAGCAATCTCAAGATGTGCCACGTGCGACAGCGTTTCACCCTCGACATTGAGCCGTTCGACTGCATCGCGTCCGCGCGCGTCTAGGCCAGCAAGAGGCCTTGCTTCTTTCACGATCGAGCGGACGGCCCCTCCACCTGACGATGCCTCGTAGACTCCTCCGCTGTTCGAGAACTTCAGCGGGGTGAGCAAGTCATAGTCATCGAGAGGTGACTGCTCGGCAGGCACCTCACGGAAGATCTTGATGGCGTGTCGTACTTTGTCCGTCATTTGAACCTCGGCAGGCATGTCGAAGTACGGCACGCGAAGGTCGGCGATCAGTCGGAACCCATCGCCGACGAGAGAAAGCACGGGCTCATCGGTTGCATCTGGGACCATCAGGGGCATGAATCCGCCGTAGCGGAGATACAGCGGACCGTCGCCGACTCTCACATCGCTCAGGATGAATGGTCCTGGCCGACCACTGAGACATGCGGAGAGGGTGTCAATCAGGCGATCCAGTTGATGAGCATCGCACGGATAGACAGTCACGAACTTTCCGCTCGCAGCCCTGTCGGCGCTCTTCGAGTTTCGTGCCACGAGACCGTCGCGGGTCGGAACGAACTTGAACGACGCGCTCATCGCCACACATACGTCAACTGTGGCCTGCAGCGTCTCAGCGGCCGCGTCAGGAGTCGCGGAGACGTGAATCTTCCAACCCTGAACGGGTAGGTCCACGTCTGGTGGAGCGCACATCTCCCAGCCGTTTTGCCGGAAGCGCCGCCAGTCGTTGGGGATACCTTGTGGCTGGAACCCGTCGCCGCGCTGCTGCGCCTTCGCAGACGAGTAGAAGGGCAGCTCCGGATGACTGAACTGGAAATACCGCTGGTCCACGAAGCGCCCTCCCTTGTTTGATATTTCAAATGTAGAGTTTAAGATGGTCGACCGCAAGGGCCTCTCTCCGCGCTACCGCCCGTTCACCACGCGGCACTAGCCTCAGTGCATGAGCACGACTCCCCCAGGTGGCACCGACGACACCGGCCGGACAGGCGGGCACGGCGACGAGGCCCCGCGTCTCGGATCCCGGCCCCGCAACTTCCCGCCACCACCGCTCGTCACCCCCGACGCCGCAGCGGCCACCGTCGACCTCGACACCTCGCAGGTCGCCGCAGTGAAGGCGCAGGCGGGCCGGAAGGGTCGCATCTTCGCGTGGAGCCTGTGGGACTGGGGCTCGGCGTCGTTCAACGCGGTCGTCACCACCTTCGTGTTCACCGTCTATCTGACGAGCGACTCCTTCGGCGAGGAGGCCGCGGTGTCGGCGTCGCTCGGGTGGGCGCTCGCGGCCGCCGGGCTGCTGATCGCGATCCTCGCGCCGGTCGTCGGCCAGCGGTCGGACTCCGCCGGTCGACGGAAGTTCTGGCTCGGCTTCAACACCTACGTCGTCGTCGCGGTCACCGCGCTCCTCTTCTTCGTCGCCCCCGATCCGGACTTCCTCTGGCTGGGCCTCGTCCTCCTCGCGGTCGGCAACATCGTGTTCGAGTTCGCCGGCGTCAACTACAACGCGATGCTCGCCCAGGTGTCGACGCCCACCTCCATCGGCAAGGTCTCCGGTCTCGGCTGGGGCATGGGGTACATCGGCGGCATCGTGCTGCTGCTCATCGTGTACTTCGGCTTCATCTCCCCCGAGGTCGGACTCTTCGGCGTCACCGGCGATGACGGCATGGACGTCCGCGTCGCGATGCTCGTGTCCGCGGCGTGGTTCGGGATCTTCGCCCTGCCCGTGCTGTTCGCGGTGCCCGAGTACCACGCACCACAGGCCGTCGCCCGGCCGCACGTCGGGTTCTTCGCCTCCTACGGCGTCCTCGCCAAGAGCATCGCGGAACTCTGGCGCGACAGCCGACAGACGCTCTACTTCCTGCTCGCGAGCGCCGTGTTCCGCGACGGGCTCGCCGGCGTCTTCACCTTCGGTGGCGTCCTGGCCGCAGGGACCTTCGGCTTCTCACCCGGCGAGGTGATCATCTTCGCGATCGCCGCCAACGTCGTCGCCGGGATCGCGACGATCACGATCGGCCTGCTCGACGACAAGGTGGGGCCGAAACCCGTCATCGTCGCGTCGCTCATCGGCCTCGTCGTCGCGGGAAGCGCCGTGTTCTTCCTCCACGAGGGCGGCGCGACGATCTTCTGGATCTTCGGGCTCATGCTGTGCCTGTTCGTCGGCCCTGCACAGTCGGCGAGCCGCTCGTTCCTGGCGCGCATCATCCCCGAGGGCCGCGAGGGTGAGGTCTTCGGCCTCTACGCCACGACCGGCCGCGCCGTGTCCTTCCTCGCACCGACCGCCTTCGCACTGTTCGTCACGCTTGGCGGGGCGCAGTTCTGGGGGATCCTCGGGATCGTGCTCGTGCTGCTCATCGGCCTCGGACTGCTGATCCCGGTGCACGCGAAGCAGGGGCGGCTCAGCTCGCGGGCCTGATGCACGGCTCCGGTGAGCCGACCGAAGGGTCCATCAGCTTGATTTCGTAATTACGATATTTGTACACTTGGGTCATGACGACCATCGACCCCGGCGATCTCGAGGCACGTCTCGCGCGCCTCGAAGCCGCCGTGTTCGCCCGACCGGCCGACGACGACACGACCACCGAGCGACCGGATGACGCTCCGTCCGCAGCCGCGACAGGCGATTCCGATGACACCTTCTGGGCGCTCCACGGGCTCGAACAGCGCACGACCGAGCTCGAGCACGGGGCGGTCCTCTTCACCGGATCGGTCGTCGCCGGCGGCGGACCCGTGCAGTGGCAGTACGCCAGAGCGACCGACGACCTCGTCGCGCTCGGCGACGACCCCGACGCCGTGGAATCAGCAGGCTCCGGCCCACTCGCGACCGCGGCATCGCGGCTCGCGGCCATCGGCTCCCCCGTCCGGCTGCAGCTGCTCCTGGCCGTCGCCAACGGCACCTCCGCACTCGCGGACCTCGGCGAACTCGACGGCATCGGGACGACCGGCCAGGTCTACCACCACGTCCGCGTCCTGACGGCCGCCGGCTGGCTGCAACCCGCCGGCCGCGGACGGGTCGCGGTCCCACCCATGCGACTCGTCCCGCTGCTCGTCGCCGTCGCCGCCATGGAATGACCACCGACCCCAGGAAGGACCCCGCATGACCGCCACACCACGCAGCACGTCCCGACCCAGACGGGTCTGGGTCATCGCCGCCATCAGCACCGCTGTCGCCCTCGCGGCTGGACTCGTATTCCGACCAGGACCCTCGACGCTTCCCGCGGAGGCCGCCGGCGACGCCGAACTCGCGGCGACCGTCCGCGAACTCGCCGGCCCCGACCGCAAGGCCGTGCTGGCCGTCGTCGTCACCCCGGACGGCACCCGCACCGCGACGATCGGCGCCCAGCCGGACGCCCGGTTCGAGATCGGGTCGGTGAGCAAGGCCTTCACGGGACTGTTGCTCGCCGACGCGATCGAGCGTGGCGAGGTCACCCCGGACACCAGGCTCGGTGACCTCCTCGAACTGGGCGACGCACCCGCGGCGGACGTCACCCTCGAGCAGCTCGCCACCCACACCTCCGGTCTGCCACGCCTGCCGATGGATCTCTCGACGATCCTCTCCTCAGCGTGGTTCGCACTCACGACGGCGAACCCGTACGGAGAGGACCTCGAGAAGCTGCTCGAACAGGCGCGGTCCGCGTCCCTCGACACCCCGAAGGGCACCTACTCCAACCTCGGCTTCGAACTGCTCGGCGCCGCCCTCGGCTCGGCCGCCGGCACCAGCTACGCCGACCTCCTCGAGGAGCGGATCACCGGTCCGATGGGACTCGACTCGACCAGCCCCGTGAGCGATGCAGCAGAGCTCGGCGACCGCGACCTCCTCGGTGAGACCGCCGGCGGACGGACCGCCGCAGCATGGACCGGCACGGCGATCGGGCCTGCCGGTGGCATCCGCTCGGACACGGCGGATCTCGCCCGCTTCGCGGAACGACTGGCCGACGGCAGCGCGCCGGGCATCGGGGCGCTCGCCCCACAGACGGCGTTCGGCGATCGCGAGATCGGCTGGGCCTGGATCACCGATCGGAAGGCGATCGACGGTGAGGACCTCGTCTGGCACAACGGCGCCACGGGCGGCTTCGCCTCCTTCGTCGGCGTCGTCCCGGCGACCGGCACCACGGTGGTCCTCGTCTCGGCGACCCAGGAGTCGGTCGATGCGGCCGGTGTCGCCCTCCTCGAGCAGATCGGAGCAGCACGATGATCGAGATCCTCATACCCGCCGTCGTCGCCCTCGTCATCGCCTGGTTCCTCGCCCTCCAGGTCGCGCATGCGTGGAGTACGGGACGCTGGGCGGCGACCGAGCGCTACCGGCTGGTCGCCGACGCGGTCGACAGCATCGTGATCCTCGCCCTCGTGCGCGCCCTCGCCGCGCCGGTCGGCGTCTGGTCCTGGGCGTGGGTCATCGCCGTCGCGATCGTCGGCTTCGGACTCGCCGGAGCCGCCCTGCGCTGGCGGTCACTCCCGTGGCACGCACCCAAACCGAAGCGCTCACTCGACGAGCACGGGGCGACGGTCGAGACCGCGGTCGCGCCGAAGGACCGCCGGCGGCAGGTCCAGGCCGGTGTCTACGGTGTGGTCGGCGTCGCGATCGTCGCGCTCTGCTGGTGACCGCACCGAACCGCTTCACGCCGTGCGCGTCACGAGGCCCTTCCGCAGCGTGACGTTCCCGTAGGTCCTGGTCTCGCCCGTGCGGATGATGAGGAAGGCTGTGGCGGCCTCGTCGTAGTAGGCGAACCGGTCGACGAAACGCACGGCGTCCTCGGTCGTGCCGGCGGCGGCGATGAGTTCCCGCTGGACGTCGAGCACCGTGCCGTCGGCACTCGTCATGAGGTCGAGCACGGGTTCGTCGTCGAGCGGGATCACCGTGCGCACCGCCCGGAGGACCTCCGGCGTCGACAGCGTCGGGAGCACGACGACGCGTTCGCCGAGTCGAGCGGCCGGGAAGTGCGCGTCGGCGATCACCACCGTGTCCGAATGCCCCATCGCGTCCAGATGCAGCAGCAGTTCGCCGCTCAGCACCGGGTCGATCCCTGTCAGCATGGTGACCTCCTCGTCATGGTTCCGTGTCCATCCGTCTGCCCGATCATGTCAGTCCGTCGTCGCCGACGGCCCGCGGGGGTCGAGCCGGTAGACGCGCGTCGCCGTCCCGCCACGGAGTGCATCGCGTTCCGACGGCGACAATTCGTCGACGAGACCGGACAGCTCGTGCCAGACCGCACCGTACCCGCCGCTCGTGACGGTCATCGGCCAGTCACTGCCGAGCATCAACCGCTCGGGCCCGAAGCAGGCGAGCGCGGTGTCCCAGGCCCGACGCACGTCGGCCGCCACGAACGGCCGACCGGCACGGTTGAGGCCGGACACCTTCGCGACCACGTTCGGTGGCTCCGCCGCCGCGGCCAGCTCGGTCGCCCAGCGTTCGAAGGCCTCGTCGTCGCGCGGCGGCTTCGCGAGGTGGTCGACGACGATCGTCAGCCCCTCCTCCAGCCGCGCGAGTCCGGTGGCGTCGCGAAGTAGCCGAGGGAAGGCGTTCGGGAGGTCGAGCGGAAGCCCGCGGTCCGCGAGGACCGCCGCCAACCGGCGCGCGGGCGCGGCCAGGAGCAGGCCGTCCCGGGGATCGTCGTGCAGCAGCTGACGAACGCCGCGGAACCGTGGGTGCGCGCCCCAACGGTCGAGCAGCACCTCGGCCCGCTTCGCATCGTCGATCGGCACCCAGCCGACGACGCCGGCCACCCAATCGAAAGCGTCCGATGCACTGAGCATGGACATCGTGTCGAGCTCGGTGTCGTCGGCCTGGACGAGGATCGCCGCATCGACGCCGGCCGTCTGCAGCTCTGCGGCCGCACGCTCCGGCGTGAAGTCATCGCGAAGCGACTCGTCGGCCGAAGCGAGCCAGTGATACCCGTCGGCGCGATTCCACAGATGGAGGTGCGCGTCGATCGTCCGCATCAGCCGAGCAGCCCTCTGGTGCGCAGCTCCGTCCAGAAGGTCTCGGGGATCGGTGCCTCGAAGCGCTCCACGTTCTGGATGATCTGCTCCGGCCGCGAGGCGCCGACCGCGACCGTCCGCACGGCAGGGTGGCGGAGCGGGAACTGGAGGGCGGCTGCGGGCAGTTCGACGTCGAACCGACGGCAGATCTCGGCGATGTCGACGGCGCGGTCGAAGACCTCCGGCGGGACGGCACCGTACTCATAGCGGCCATCCGGGTCCGGCACGGCGCGGGCCAGCAGGCCCGAGTTGAACACCGAGGCGGCGACCACCCCGACGCCGTGTTCCAGACAGGCGGGCAGCAGCTCGTCGGCCGCCGGTTGCTCGGCGAGCGTGTACCGTCCGGCGATCATGATGAGGTCGGTCAGGCCCGTGCGCACCGCGGCGAGCAGGGACGCGACGTCCATCGATCCGATCCCGACCGCGCCGACGAGTCCTTCGTCGCGGAGTGCGGCGAGCGCCGGTATCCCCTCGGAGATCCCGGACTCCGGATCGTTGCGTTCGGGGTCGTGGAGGTAGAGCACGTCGACGTGGTCGAGTCCGAGTCGTTCGAGGGACTCGTCGAGCGAGCGCCGCACGCCGGCCTCGCTCGCATCCCACTCGCGCCGCACGGAGGCCGGGACGACGAAGTCGTTGTCGGTGTCGAGCGCCCCCTCCCCCGCGGGGTTCGGCACGAGGAGACGGCCGACCTTGGTGGACAGGACGTACTCGTCGCGGGGCTTCGTCCGCAGGAAGGCGCCGAGCCGACGCTCGGAGAGACCGAGGCCGTAGTGCGGAGCCGTGTCGTAGAAGCGGACGCCGTGTTCCCAGGCCGCATCGAGGATCGCCCAGGCCTCCTCATCGCTGAGCTCGCGGTAGAGGTTGCCGAGGTTGGCGGCGCCGTACGCGAGCCGCGGGACGAGCAGGTCAGGCACCGGCGCCCCGGAAGGTGAACTCGGCGATCGACGTCGCGAGCATCTCCGAACCGCCGCCGGGGGCGAGCGGCGCGCGGTACCGCCCGGCGACGATCTCGACGGGCTGGACGAAGTGCTCGTGCAGGTGGTCGACGAATTCGATCATGCGTCCATCCTCGCTCCCGGACACGGCGATGAAGTCGAACATCGAGAGGTGCTGCACCGCTTCGCACAGCCCGACACCGCCGGCGTGCGGGCAGACCGGGACACCGAACTTCGCGGCCAGGAGCAGGATCGTGATGTTCTCGTTCACGCCGGCGACCCGCGTGGAGTCGATCTGGAGCACCTGGAGGGCGTCGGCCTGCAGGAACTGCTTGAACATGATGCGGTTGGCCATGTGCTCGCCGGTCGCGACCGGGATCGGGGCGACGCCGCGCGCGATCGCCGCGTGGCCGAGGATGTCGTCGGGGCTCGTCGGCTCCTCGATCCAGGCGATGTCGTAGGGGGCGAGTCGGGACATCCAGTCGATCGCCTCCGCGACGTCCCAACGCTGATTGGCGTCGACCGCGATCCGGATGTCGGGTCCCACCGCGTTCCGGGCGATGGCGAGGCGACGGACGTCGTCCTCCACATTTCCGCCGACCTTGAGTTTGACCTGCGCGAACCCGTCCGCGACCGCTTCGCGACACAGACGGTCGAGCTTCTCGTCGGAGTAGCCGAGCCACCCGGGCGTGGTCGTGTAGGCGGGGTACCCGGCTGCGAGCAGGGCCTCGATCCGGTCCTCCCGTCCCGGTTCGGCGCGACGGAGGATCGCGAGGGCGTCGTCCGGGGTGAGGACGTCGCTCAGGTAGCGGAAGTCGACGAGCTCGACGAGCTCCTCCGGCGTCATCGTGGCGAGCAGCCGCCAGAGCGGCAGGCCGGCACGTTTGGCCTTGAGGTCCCAGAGCGCGTTGACGACGGCGCCGATCGCCATGTGCATGACGCCCTTCTCGGGACCGAGCCAACGGAGCTGGGAGTCGTAGACGAGTTCGCGCCAGAAGGCTCCGAGGGCGTCGAGCACGGGCTCGACCTCGCGACCGATGAGGTGCTCGCGGAGGGCGTGGATGGCAGCGACCTCGACGTCGTTGCCGCGTCCGATCGTGAAGACGAAGCCGTGGCCCTCGTGGCCGTCGTCCGCGTCCGTCACCAGCCGCAGGTAGGCGGCGGAGTAGTCGGGGTCGGGGTTCATGGCGTCCGAACCGTCGAGGGTGGTGGAGGTCGGGAACCGGACGTCGTGCGTCTCGAATCCGATGATGGTACTCACGTCGGCATGCTCCTTCGGGCTGGTGCCACCGAGCTTAGACATCCGATGTCTGGGCTGTCAATGCGCTCATTCCAGCCGAAAAGACCTGTTGCGGCGGTCGACTTGGAGGGTAGAGTTCAGACGTTATCGGCTACGGAGCCGGGTCCGCACGCGGGCACCGGCGGAACCGGAAGGACCAGCATGCGCTTCGCCAGACTCGGCCCCGTGGACGGGGAGACCCCCGTCGTGTTCATGGGCGACACCGCCTACGACCTCCGATCGATCACCCCCGACATCGACGGAGCGTTCCTCGCCGGCGGCGGCGTCGCCCGTGTCCGCGCCGCCCTCGAGTCGGGTGCGCTCCCCGTCCTCGACGGCGCCGACGAGCTCCGGATCGGCGCGCCGATCGCCCGGCCGAGCGCGGTCGTCTGCATCGGGATGAACTACGCGGCGCATGCGGCGGAGTCCGGATCCGCTCCGCCCGAGATCCCGATCATGTTCCTGAAGACGCCCAACACGGTCGTCGGACCGAATGACGACGTCCGCATCCCGCGAGGCAGCACGAAGACCGACTGGGAGGTCGAGCTGGGCGTCGTCATCGGCGAGCGCACCTCCTACCTCGACAGCCCCGAGGACGCCCTCGGCCACATCGCCGGCTTCGTCACCGCGAACGACGTGTCGGAGCGCGACTTCCAGATGGCGGCGAGTGGTGGTCAGTGGTCGAAGGGCAAGTGCGCTCCGGGCTTCAACCCGACCGGCCCGTGGCTCGTGACGCCGGACGAGGTCGATGCCAGCGCGCTGCGACTCCGCAGCTGGGTCAACGGCGAACCGCGTCAGGACTCGAGCACGGCCGACCTCATCTTCGACGTCGCCACGGTCATCTGGCATCTGAGCCAATACCTGCAGCTCGAACCCGGCGACCTCGTCCTGACCGGCACACCCGAGGGCGTCGCGCTCTCCGGCCGGTTCCCCTACCTCGCACCGGGCGACGTCTGCGAGGTCGAGATCGAGGGCCTCGGCCGCCAGCGACAGCGGTTCGTCGACCCGGTCCCTGGAATCGCGCCGTCTGCCAAGCCGGCCGAGGCACTCGGAGCCCGCGCATGAGCGCCGGAGACACCGGCGAGTTCGACGGACTCGTCGCGATCGTCACCGGCGGCGCTTCGGGGATCGGCGCCGCCATCGTCGAACGCCTCGCCGCCGATGGTGCGAGCGTCGCGATCCTCGATCTGAACCCCTCACCCGACGAGGACTCCGCCACCCGCCTGTCGGTGCGGGCGAACGTCGCCGACGATGCGTCGGTACGCGCGGCGATCGACGCCGTCGTGGCACGGTTCGGCCGCCTCGACATCGTCGTGAACAACGCCGGTATCGGTGCGCAGGGCACCGTCGAGTCGAACGACGACGACGAGTGGCACCGCGTCTTCGACATCAACGTCGTCGGCATGGCTCGCGTGACGCGCGCGGCCCTCCCACACCTGCGCGAGTCGCCGTCGGCCGCGATCGTGAACACCGCGTCGATCGCCGCGACGGCGGGACTCCCCCAGCGCGCGCTCTACACGGCGACGAAGGGGGCCGTGCTGTCCTTGACGCGCGCGATGGCCGCCGACCACCTGCGCGAAGGCGTCCGGGTCAACTGTGTGAACCCGGGCACGGCCGACACCCCGTGGGTGGGCCGACTGCTCGACAGCGCGCCAGACCCGGCTGCGGAGCGCGCCGCGCTCGAGGCACGCCAGCCGCACGGCCGGCTCGTCGCCGCGACCGAGGTCGCCGGTGCCGTCGCCTACCTGGCGAGCCCGCGATCAGGCTCGACGACCGGCACCTCGATCGCCGTCGACGGCGGGATGCAGGAGCTCCGTCTCCGCCCCGAGTAGCGAGGGCGGGGTCCCGATGCCGCCTCACGGTTCACAACTCAGGAGCGCCCCGGCGGTTCTGCCCCGAGACCGTCATCCCCAAGGTCGACACGCCTGACTCCTCCTGAATTGCGAACCGCATGGACCGGACGGGTCCGATTGTGCAGAACTCAGGCGCACGCCGGCGCGTCCGGCCACCGAGGGGATGATCCAGCTCGACTCACCGGGACGCCCCTGAATTGCGAACCCGGAGTCGAGGATCAGGCGGGCGAGCTACCGGTCGGTGTCGGGGCGCGGCCACGCGGCGACGAAGCGCTCGAGGAAGGCGGCGAACTGCGCCGCCTCCTCCGGCGTGAACCCAGAGAGCGCGGTCGTGACCGCGTCGCGTCGACCCCGGTGCGCCTCCTGCAGGACCGCGCGGCCGGCAGCGCTCAGCTGCACCACGCTGCGTCGACCGTCGTTCGGGTCGACCGCGCGAGCGACCTCGCCGCGCTTCGTCGCTTCGGCCACGAGCCGACTCGCCCGCGGCTGGTCGACGCCGATCGACTCCGCGAGCGCACTGATCCCCATGCCACCGGGCGCATCGTCACGAGCGAGCGCGTCCAGCATCCGGAACCGGGCCGCCTGGGCGATCGCCTGCTCGCGCGGGTGACGGGCACCACCGCCAGGACCCCAGGGCCCACCGAAGCCGGGCCCGAAGCCCGGACCGCGCCCACGTCCACGTTCGTCCTCAGCGCCGCCGTCGACGTCGTGCCGATGACCGTCCCCGTGCTCATCGTGGTGGTGATGACCGGGCCCTCCGCGCCCACCACGTCCGCCGAACCGACGGCCTGACTGGTCCCGTCGGATCTGGACGAGGGCCCGCTCGATCATCTCCACCGGGTCGGTTGCTGTGGGTTCGCTGGGCTGCGCTTGACGATCGTCGGACATACATGTCATTATACATTTACATGTAATAGAGCATGCAAATAAGGAGACCACCCATGAACACCCACACGACTTCCCCAGAGCATTCCACCAGCCCGACCGCCGAGCGCCCGCTCGGCTTCTGGCTCCGCACCGTCGACCACGCGGTCAAGCACTCGATGCACGAGGTGCTCGCCGACAACGGCCTCGGCCGCCGCAGCTGGCGCACCCTCGAGCTCATCGCCTCCGGCGCGTCGAGCGTCGAGGAGATCGACGCCGCGCTCCCGCCACACCGCCGCGGACCGCGCGGCCCCGAACGGTTCGACCGCCGCGGCGGGTTCGGCCCCGGTCGCGGCTTCGGTCACCCCGAGCGCACCGCCGAGACGACCGCGGACACCGTGTCCGCCGAGCGTCCGGGCGACCACGAGCACGGCCGCCCCGCTCACGATCGGGCCTTCGGGCGCGGCCACGAGTACGGTCCCGGCTTCGGTCGTGATCACCGACCCGGCGGCGCACCGTTCGGTCCTGGCCACGGCCACCACCGCGGTCCTCGTCGATCGACCGCGGACATCGTCATGGACTTCGCCGCTCGCGGCTGGCTCATCGTCGACACCGACGGCATCACCCTGACCGATACCGGTCGCGCGGCGCACGACGCGCTCCGCACCAAGGTCGACGCGGTCCGCCAGACCGTCGCCGACGCCGTCTCACCCGAGGACCTCGCGACGACGCTCGCCAGCCTCGAGAGCATCGCCCGAGCCTTCGGCCGGGACGAGCACACGGCGCACGAGCACGGCCCGCGTGGTCGCTTCGGTCGCGGCCCTCGCAGCGAGCCCTGACCGGCCGCCGGCGTCTTCCGCCCATGCGGACCCCAGCCGACCACCATGCACAGAGCCCCGGGCAGCAATCGCCACCCGGGGCTCTCTCCGTTCGACCGACCATCCCGTTCTCAGGACTCCGTCGCGTGTCGCCACCCACACGAGCCCGACACACCGGACATCTCCTGAGTTGGGGACGAACGGACCACACCCGACCCCGACGCCCCGTTCTCAGGACTCCGCCGCGCGTCGCCACCCACACGAGCCCGACACACCGGACATCTCCTGAGTCGGGGACGAACGGACCACACCCGACCCCGACGCCCCGTTCTCAGGACTCCGCCGCGCGTCGCCACCCACACGAGCCCGACACACCGGACATCTCCTGAGTCGGGGACGAACGGACCACACCCGACCCCGACGCCCCGTTCTCAGGACTCCG
>NZ_CAUQHZ010000027.1:0-19113 GCF_963518075.1 uncultured Plantibacter sp. | reverse complement strand
CCGCCTCATCTCAGTTGTGCCGCCAGCTGGCAATCCCCGAGTAACAGAACGTCATCTTCTGCTCGCACTTGACAGGATCCGGGGGATTCCTGTTGTATTGCGGACTATGACGACCAACGCGCCCACCCCGACCTCCTTCGAGGCCCCTGGGAACGCCGGCATGATGATGCCCGGCCGCGCTGTCATGTGCTGTCGAATGTGTCGCTGATCCGACTCCTCCAGCACCGGTAGCGATCCACACGGATCCGCTCCACTGCTCCCAGCACCTCCGAGTCCGCCGCTCCCCCACCAGGTGAGCCGACTCCCGGACGCACCCCGTCCGCACCCGGCCGACGCGCCACTTCCCGGATCGCGGGACCGCAACTGCCCACCGGCAAGCGGGATCACCCCGAGCGCACCGCGCACGATCCGTCGCAGCATCATCACTCCCGAGGACCTCGCACCCATGTCTCTTGCAGCCGTTCAGACCACCCGCCCCACCCGCCAGCTCGCCGCCGTCGAGGACGCACCTCGGGCCGCGACCCCGCACGTCCGTGCTGTTCCGGCCGGCCCCGAAGCCCGAGGCTTCGTCCTCTACGTCGGCCTCGACGAGGCGAAGGCGGCGGCGGCCGGCACGAGCCTCGGTGAGATCGTCGAGGCCATCAAGGCCCTGACCGCCCAGTTCGCCCCGGAGGCCGAGACGCACGCAGCCGTCGCACTGGCCCCGCGCGGTGCCGGCGGCCGCGACCTCGACGTCGTCCGGCTCGCCCTGCAGGACCCCTCGGCACTCGCGGCCCACCGTGACGAGGTCGACGAGGAGGAGCAGGACCGCGCCCACGCGGGTGTCGTCGTCGACATCTCCCGAAAGCGCCTGGTACTCGACAACGAGGCCGCGCCGCTCACGTACAAGGAGTTCGAGCTCCTCCAGTACCTCGTCCTCCGCGAGGGACGCACGATCGAGCGCGCGGAGCTCATCTCCTCGCTGTGGCGCGCCGGCGACGACGAAGAGGTTCCGAACGAGCGGACCATCGACGTCCACGTTCGTCGCCTCCGCGCCAAGCTCGGCCGCTACGAGGACATCGTCCGCACCGTGCGCGGTGTCGGCTACCGCTTCGACCGCCACGCGGACGTCTCCATCCGCTACGCCAGCACCCCGTCGCCCGACCTGTTCTGAGCCGGTTCGGCGGCCCCACCGACGAGACGACGGGCCCGGTGCGTGGGTGTTCCACTCACCGGGCCCGTCGAAGGTTCTGCGTCAGATGACGCGGGGCTTCTTCGGCTTGTCGCCGGGAGCCGGGACCGGTCGCATCGCGAGCTTCCAGACGCCGAACACGGCCACCGCTCCGGCGACGACGAACAGCACGAGGGCGTACCAGGGGGCGTTCGAAGCCTCGCCCAGCACCACGATGCCGATGCCGACCGCGACGAGCGGGTCGACGACGGTGAGTCCGGCGACCACGAGGTCCGGCTGCCCGCTCTGGTGCGCCTTCTGGACGAAGAAGCCACCGAGCCCGGCGGCCACGAGCAGGCCGATGATGCCGACGACGGTGAGCCCCTCGAAGTTCTGCGTGATCACCCGGTTGATGACCACCTTCGCGAGCGTGACGACGAAGCCGTACAGCACACCGGCTGCGACCACGTAGAAGACGGTGTGCAGCTTCCGCCGCCACAGGGCGTACGCCGCCGCGAGTGCAGCGGTCACGACCGCGAGCATGATGAGGATGATGATGAGCTGCGGCTGACGGATCGGCTCCTCCACCGCGTACAGCGCCGCGACGATGACGAAGAGACCGATACCGGCGACGCAGAGCACCATCGCGCGGGTCTGCTCCTTCGTGATCTTCACCCGGGTGACCCTGGCGTTCAGGAGCGCCGTGATCACGAGGGCGATCGCCCCCAGGGGCTGCACGACGATGAGCGGAGCGAAGCCGAGCGCGACGAGCTGGAACACGATCGCCAGGCCGAGGAGCAACGTCCCGATGAGCCAGGACGGACGCCCGAGGAGCTGCGGCAGCTGCTTCAGACCGAAGGCCGACGACGCCGCCTCCACCTTGCCGACACCGCGGGACTGCAACTGCGTCCCGACCGCGAGGAAGAACGCTCCGACGAGCGCGATCGGGATGCCGATCGCCTGGTACGGCGTGACACTGATCGTGGGGATGTCGATGTCGACCGCAGTGCGGGCGGACTGCGCGACGACACCGGCTGTACCAGACAGCAGCAGGGCGCCGGCCGCAAGGGCCGGGAACGACGTGGCCGCCATCACTTCGCCGCCGCACTCGTGCCGACGGCCGCCGTCTCGGCGTCACCGAGTTTGTTCTCCGGTACCACTTTGGAGTCCTGGCTCGGGAAGATGACCTTCTGCACGATGATGATGATCGACGCGGCGACCGGGATCGCGACGAGGGCTCCGAGGATGCCACCGAGGGCGCCGCCACCGAACGCCGCGATCACGACAAGGGCTCCGGGGACGGCGACCGCCTTGTTCATGATGCGCGGGCTGAGGAAGTACGCCTCGATCTGCATGTAGATCAGGTAGTAGATGATCGCGATGAGTGCCGTCACCGGCGAGACGAAGAGGCAGAGCGCACTGTTCACGATCGAGGCGCTGAGCGTGCCGACGAGCGGGATCATCGATCCGATGAACGCCAGCAGGGCGAGCAGCGGCGGGAACGGCGCTCCGATGATGCTGAGGAAGATGAAGCTCAGCACGCCGTTGACCAAGGCGAGTCCGACCTGTCCGACCACGTAGCGCCCGACGGCCTGGGTGATCTCCTCGAGCACCTGCGCGAAGCCCTCGCGGCGGTAGGCGGGGAGGAACCGGTACGTGACGGCCTTCATCGACCGCAGGGAGGCGAGGAAGTAGAGGGTCAGGATGAGGACGATGATCGAGCCGGTGATTCCCGACGCGACCCCCGCTCCGACCGCGACGATGCCGCCACCGATGTTCAGCAGGTTGTTGGGGTCCTTGAGGAAGGAGAACGCGTCGTTGAGCGCCGAGTCGATGTCGAGCGTGTTCCCGATCGTGTTCTGCACCCACGCGACGAAGTCACTGTTGAGGAACTGCTGGGAGATCCGGGGGTAGTCGCTCACGAAGTTCGAGATCTGCGTCACGAGCAACGGCACGATGGCGAAGATGATCCCGACGAACGCGCCGATCACGGCGAGGAAGACGACGGCGATGGCGAGGCCGCGCGGCAGCTTCTGCTCGAGCCATGACACGAGCGGGTCGAGGCCGAGCGCGATGAAGAGCGCGACGCCGACGTAGATCAGCGTGGTGCTGAGCTGCGACACGATGCTCCCGATCACGAGCGCGACGAGGACGCCGATGCCACCCACGAGTCCGATCCGGAACGCGTTGATACGGACGCTCGGAGCCGACGGCTGGAGGGCGGCGACCACGGCGGCCGACGGCGGGGAGGATGCGGCGGCCTTCGCCGCACGCTCCTGCTTGGCTTCCTGGTGCTTGGCGCGCCTGGCTTCGCGTTCCTCCGGGGTGGAGGAGAACCCGGGCAACCGGAGTTTGGGGGTCTTCATGGTGCGGTCTCCTCGGTGATGATGCCGTCGTGGTGCTGGGGGCGTTCACATGGACCGCCGCTCTGTGCCTACAGTAGTGAGACGGAGCCCGACCCGCTGATGTCACGGTCCGGTACGACGAAATCGGCGGAAGTCGCCTCGGGCCGGAACAGAGAGGTGGTGCGACGGTGGGAGCTGATCCAATGCGCACATCGGTCGGCCTCCTCGAGCAGGCGACCGACCGCACCCTCGTCGAACGGTGCGTCGACGGCGACACCCGCGCGTTCCAGGTGCTCATCACGCGCTACGGCCGGATGATGAAGGCGTACGCCGTGCGACTCACGCGTTCCTCGGCGGACGGCGACGACGTCGTCCAGGAGGCGCTCATCTCGGCCTGGAAGCGGATCGACACGCTCGAGGACGGCGCGATGGTCAAGAGCTGGCTGATGCGCATCGTCAGCCGTCGAGCGATCGACCTCATGCGGCAGCGCAAGGACACCGAGTCGACCGACGACGCCATCATCGAGGCCCCGGAGCGCGACGGACCCGAACGGAAGGCCGAGGCATCGTCGCAGCTGGGAGCACTGTCAGCAGCACTCGACAGACTGCCGCACGGACAGCACCAGGCTTGGGTGCTCCGCGAGATCGGCGGATACTCGTACGAGGAGATCGCCGAACAACTGGGGCAGAGCGTCGCCAGCGTCCGAGGGAGTCTCGCACGGGCTCGGGCGACACTGGTCAAGGAGATGGAGGGGTGGCGATGAACACCGATATTCCGGGCCCCGGACCGGGTGAGCCGGGCGGCTGCGCGCACGGCATCGACGCCCTCACGGATTACCTCGAACGCGACATGCTGCCGGCCGACCCGTCGATCGACGACTCACCGGAATGCCAGCGGATCCTCCGGTCGCTTCGACGCGTCCGCGCGCTTGCCACGCCCTTGCGGGAGGCGGACGAGGCGGCGGTCACCGCGCTCGACCAGGACTGGATCCGCGGGATCATGGAGAACATCGGCCGCGAGGCGAAGGCCGGGCGCGACATCCCGTTCGCCGCATCCGACGACGACGCGGCGCTCGTCATCACGGAGGGCACGGTCCGCGGGCTGGTCCGCGGTGCCGGCGACCGCACCCCCGGCGTGCTCGTGGGTCGCTGCGTGCTCGAGGGCGACGTCACCGTGGTCGGCGAACCGATCATGCTCCATGTCACCGTGAGCATCGGTTGGGGCAAGTCGGTCGCCGAGACGGTCTCGCTGTTCCGCGAGGAGGTCGCAGCCAGCCTCCAGCAGCACACGGACCTCGTCGTGGCAGGACTCGACATCGTCGTCGACGACCTGCACTTCGAGGCCGACGAGATCGGAGAGGTGGGGGACGATGCATGACCTGACGGAGACGGACGACGATCTCGGAGCGCTCGCGAGCTCACTCGACGACGTGGTGCTGGCGGTACCGGGCGTCGACGGGTTGACCGCCGTCGAGCCCACACTGCTCCGGGCCGCCAAGGAGGGCGTCGGAGCACTGCTCGGCTCGCCCGATCAGCAGACACGGGTGAGCGTCAGGCGCGTCACAGGCGTCCTGACCGTCCACACCAACATCTCCGTGGCAGCTGAGGCGGCCTCCCCTGCCGTCGCGCAGGCGGTCCACCGCGCCATCGCGGACCGGCTCCCCTCGTCCCCCGGCGAGGGCGCTCCGTCCATCACCGTCCGCGTGATCGACGTCGTCCCGAGCGGCTCCCAGGACTGACCCGACGGCAGGGTCCGCGCTGCGACAGGAACGCGGATCGGCTTGCGTCCGGCTTCCAGGGGTTCGTCCTGCGTTCGCGCTCCGCGCTGGTAGCACACTCGGACAACTCCCAGTAAAAATAACGTTCTGATAACTACCGCTCGTTACCGATCCGTTATATGGTTTTGGAACGTTAGTTGTTTTGCTGTGGCAGCTGACGGAATGTGATTGCAGGACACTCTTGGTGCAAGGGAAAGAGAGCCGGTCGTAGCCTCTGCGACCGGCTCTCGTCATGTCCGGAGACGATACGGATCGCAACCACCTCGTCCCGACGCGCGGCTCGACGTCCGTCCAGGATAGATTCAGGTGGTGGATCGTCGGACGGCAGCGGGAGCAGGTATGGACGAGAGGCGACTCGCGATCGCCGCGTGGGAGTCACTCTTCCGCGCGCAGGTCGACGTGATGCGCCACATCTCGCACGACTTCCCGAGCCACGGCATCTCGCTCAACGAGTACGACGTCCTGCACACGATGTCGCGGGAGCCCGATCGTCGCATCCGTCTGCGCGACCTCAACTCGAGTGTGCTGCTCTCGCAGCCGAGCATCAGCCGTCTGGTCGACCGGCTCGTCGCGCGCGGGCTGGTCGGCAAATGCCCCGACCCGGACGACGGCCGCGGCACCCTCGTCCGCATGACCGACGCGGGATACGAGGTCTACCGTGCGGTCGCCATCGCCCACGGTGCGACGATCGCCGAACGCGTGACCACCTCGCTCAGCCCGCAGGAGATGGCGACCCTCGCGGCGCTCAGCGACAAGCTCCGCGGAGCGTGAGCCGCGCCGACTGACCCGACGCGGACGGCCCCCACTGTCGTGTCCGATTTCCGCTCGTCCGACCCGGTGGCGCATGTCAGACTCGGATCATGGACGACACCCGGAGCATGGACTTCGCCGAACGCTACCGCGCGATCCAAGCCCGCGACCAGCGCTTCGACGGGCAGTTCATCACGGCCGTGAGCTCCACGGGGATCTACTGCCGGCCGTCCTGCCCGGCTCGGACCCCGAAGCCGGAGAACGTCACCTTCTACGCGACGAGCGCTGCAGCGCACGAGGCCGGCTTCCGCGCGTGCAAACGGTGCCTGCCCGAGGCCGTCCCGGGCACGCCCGCCTGGAACCTCGGTAACGACGTCGCCGCGCGCAGCATGCGCCTCATCGCCGACGGCGTCGTCGAACGCGAAGGTGTCCCCGGGCTCGCCTCGCGTCTCGGGTACTCGAGCCGCCATCTGACACGGATCCTCAGCGCCGAGCTGGGCGCGGGTCCACTCGCGCTGGCACGTGCCCACCGTGCGCAGGGTGCTCGACAGCTGCTGACCGGCACCGACCTCCCCTTCGGTGACATCGCCTTCGCCGCCGGGTTCTCGAGCATCCGGCAGTTCAACGACACGATGCGGGAGGTGTTCGAGCTCACCCCAGGTGAGCTGCGCGCGAAACACCGGACGGTCGGCGAACACGCCCCCGGCTCGATCACCCTGACCCTGCCGTTCCGCCGCCCGTTCGACGCAGCGGGCGTCTTCGCGTGGCTCGCCCCACGGGCGGTGGACGGCGTCGAGCTCGCGGGCCCCGACCACTACGCCCGGCTCCTCGCCCTCCCCGGTGGCACGGCGTGGTTCGAAGTCCGGCAGGTCGGCGACGAGCTCCGACTCACCGCCGAGGTGACGGACCTCGCCGACCTGCCGGTGCTCGTCTCGCGGGTCCGTCGGCTCTTCGACCTTGACGCCGACCCCACGTCCGCCGACGCCGTCCTCGCGACGGACCCGCGTCTCGCCGCCTCGGTCGCGGCCACACCGGGCATCCGACTCCCCGGGGCGGTCGACCCGGAGGAGATGCTGGTCCGGGCGATGGTCGGGCAGCAGATCACCGTGGCCGCGGCGCGCACCCAGCTCCGTCGTCTCGCGGACGAGGTGAGCACGACGGTCCCCGAACGACACGGACTGCACCGGCTCTTCCCGACGGCGTCGCAGATCGCGAACGGCGGGGAGGCCGCACTCGTCGGGCCCCGAGCGCGGATCGACAGCCTGCTCGGCGTCGCAGGGGCGCTCGTGTCCGGTGAACTCGCGATCGGCTTCGGTGACGACCGTGACGAGCTCCGAGCCCGCCTGCTCGCCATGAAGGGGATCGGTCCGTGGACGGCCGACTACGTCAGCATGCGGGTGCTCGGCAACCCCGACGCTTTCCTGCCCGGCGACGTCGCCGTCCGCACGGGTGCGGGCCGGCTCGGTTTGCCCTCCGACGCGCGCGCCCTCACCGCGGAAGCGGACGCCTTCGCCCCGTGGCGCTCCTATCTCTGCCTCCATCTGTGGAAGGCGGCCTCCACACCGGCACCGTCCTCCGCACCATCAACCCTCGAGAAAGGTCCAGCAGCATGACCACCGTCATCTCCAGCACGAGGATCCGCCGCGGTGACGGCCACGTGTCCGGCGCACAGCTCACCGCGACCAGCCAGACCGTCGACACCCCGGACGGCCCCTTCACGATCCTCGCGCGCGAGGACGGGGCGGTGCTCTCCTCAGGGTGGTCCGACGACATCGACGTCATGCTCGAACGGATCCGACCCGCCGACCGCCCCGGCGAGACGGTGGCGGGGACGATCGGGGCGATGGACGCCGTCCGCGCGTACTACGACGGCGACCTGACGGCGATCGACGTGGTGCCGGTCGCCCAGTTCGGCGGCCCGTTCCGCACGCACGCCTGGACGGTGCTGCGGACGATCGCCGCGGGACACCCGGTGACCTACACGGAGTTCGCCGCGGCGAGCGGGCGGCCGTCGGCGGTCCGCGCTGCGGCGAGCGCCTGCGCGACGAACGCGCCCGCCTTGTTCGTCCCGTGCCACCGCGTCCTCCGGACCGACGGGACGCTCGGCGGGTTCGCCTGGGGACTCGACGTCAAGCGGTCGTTGCTCGACCGCGAGGCCGCGCTGAGCTGAGCGGGCACCTCGACCAATTCGGTGACACCGGACGGCACGATGACCGGAACGGGCGGGTTCGGTCAACCCCGCGGCTCGAACGGATCGTCCGCGTAGGCTGACGGGATGGCTGCCGCACCGACGATCGTATGGTTCCGTGACGACCTCCGCCTGGCGGACAACCCCGCGCTGCACGCGGCCGTCGAGCTCGGTTCACCGATCCTCTGCCTGTTCGTCCTCGACGACAGCGACGAGCTGCGGCCGCTCGGCGGCGCGTCCCGCTGGTGGCTGCACCACAGCCTCGATGCGCTCGGCGACGACATCCGTGGTCTCGGCGGCACGCTGCTCCTGCGGTCCGGGAGCGCGGCGACCATCGTGCCCGAACTCGCCCACTCGATCGGTGCCGGTGCCGTCCTGTGGAACCGTCGCTACGGCGCGGCCGAGCGGGAGATCGACGCCGGGATCAAGTCGGAGCTGAAGGATGCCGGCCTCGACGCGCGCAGCTTCGCCGCGAACCTCCTCGCAGAACCGTGGGAGATCGTCACCGGCCAGGGCCAGCCGTACTCCGTCTTCACCCCGTTCTGGAAGGCGTCGCTCCAGCGACACGCGGCGAACCCGCCGAGGCACCCGCTCCCCGCGCCCACCACGTTGACGTCGATGTCGGAGCCGCCCGCCGGCGACGAGCTCGAGTCCTGGGACCTGCTCCCGACGAAGCCCGACTGGGCTGCGGGACTGCGCGAGCAGTGGACGCCGGGCGAGGCCGGCGCCGACGCACGGCTCGCCGACTTCCTCGGCGGTGGCGTCTCCGGCTACACCGAGGATCGCGACTACCCGGCCCAGCCGTCGACCTCCGGGCTCTCCCCGCACCTCCGCTTCGGCGAGATCAGCTCGCCGCAGATCTGGTACGCCGCCCGCGACGGACGCCGACACCTCGGCGACGACGGCGCCACCTTCCTCAAGGAGCTCGGCTGGCGCGAGTTCGCCTACCACTGCCTCTTCGCCTTCCCCGACCTCGCGACGCGCAACTGGCGTCAGGCCTTCGACCGGTTCCCCTGGCCGGACGTCGACCAGGAGGCGTTCGACGCGTGGAAGACCGGCAAGACCGGGATCCCACTCGTCGACGCCGGCATGCGGGAGTTGTGGGCGACGGGCACCATGCACAACCGGATCCGGATGGTGACGGCGTCGTTCCTCACCAAGAACCTGCTCATCCACTGGAAGCTCGGCGAGGACTGGTTCTGGGACACGCTCGTCGACGCCGACCCGGCGTCCAACCCCTTCAACTGGCAGTGGGTGGCCGGCAGCGGCTTCGACGCCTCGCCCTACTTCCGGATCTTCAACCCCGAGCGACAGCGCGAACGCTTCGACGCCGACGACGCGTACATCAAGCGGTGGGTGCCCGAGTTCGGGACGCCCGACTACCCCGAGCCGATCGTCGACCTCGGCGAGACGAGGCAGGCTGCGCTCGCGGCGTACGAGCAGGTCAAGGGGGCGTAGCTCCGGGCCGTCGTCCTGCGACACTTCGACAAGCTCAGTGACCGGATGCGCCGGTCCCTGAGCCTGTCGAAGGGCGCTCAGCGGGAGCGGAAGAGACCGGCGCGCTGGGCCGCGGCGATCGCCGCCGAGCGGTTCGACACGTCGAGCTTCGTGTAGATGTGCGCGAGATGCGACTTCACCGTCGTCTCCCCGACATGCAATCGCCCGGCGATCTCGAGGTTGGTGAGCCCCTCGGCCGCCCGCGCGAGCACCTCGATCTCCCGCGCGCTCAGCGCCTGTTGCGGTGCACTCACCCGGGCGACCAGACGGGTCGCCACCGCCGGCCCGAGCACCGAGTTCCCGCCGGCCGCCGAGCGGATGCCGTCGATGAGGTCCTCCGGGGCGGCGTCCTTCAACAGGTACCCCGCGGCTCCGGCTTCGATCGCGCCGAGGATGTCGGCGTCGGAGTCGTAGTTCGTCAGCACGAGGACCGACGGGCCGTCCGGCAGCGACGCGATCTCCCTCGTCGCATCGATCCCCGTCGGACCATCGCCGAAGCTCAGATCCATGAGGACGAGGTCGGCGCCGGGTGCGGCGGCCACAGCCTCGGCTGCGGTCGATGCGGTCCCGACCACCTCGATGTCGGCGATCGGCGCGAGCACCGCGAGGAGTCCGGCTCGGACGATCGGGTGGTCGTCCGCCACCACGACCCGGATGACCGGCGGCTCGCCGGCATCGGTCGCATCGTCACGCATGGGCGTCCCCTTCCGCTCCTGGTGCCGCGAACCGCACGGTGATGGTCGTGCCGGCGCCCGGCGAACTGCGCACCTCGACCTCGCCACCCAGTTCGGTGATGCGGCGGCGCATGGACGTCATGCCGAACGGACCGCCCGCAGTGCGCTCGGCGACCCTCGCCGGATCGAACCCCACCCCGTCGTCGTCGATGTCGAGGATGACCTCCTCGTCGAGGTAGGTGAGGGTGACGTCCGCCCGGCTCGCTCCGGCATGCCGGACGACGTTCGCGAGACTGCTCTGCGCAGCCCGGAGGAGCGCGGTCGTCACCGGCGTGCCGAGGACGAACGCATCGCCGGTGACCGTCGTGGAGACCGGCGTGCCGCTCTGGGCGGTCGTCGTCTCGGCGAGCCGACCGAGCGCGTCCGCGATCGTCGCACCCACCAACGCCGGCGGGCTCAGCTCGTCGATGAGGCTGCGCGTCTCGGCGAGAGCCGTCGCCGCGGCGTCCCGGGCCAGCCCGATGTGCGAACGCAGCTGCTCCGTGCCCGGCCGCTCGGCGGCGGAGCGTTCGGCCGCGTGCAGGAGCAGTTGGATGCTCGACAGGGCCTGGGCGACCGTGTCGTGGAGGTCTGCGGCGAGGCGCTCGCGCTCCGCCAGCTTCCCCGCCTGCCGACCGCGCTCGGCGAGCTCCTCGCGTGCCGCGACGAGCTCGGCGATGAGTCGCTCCCGCTCGGCCGCCTCCCGGGCCAGCGCCTCGTAGCCGAGTCCGATCGCGACGGCCACGGCCGCACCGACGAGCGGGCCGACGACTCCCCCGACACTGAAGCCGGCGTGCAGGCCGATCGCGACGACCGCGGCGACGGTGGCGATCACGACGGCGGGCACCGAGACGGCCCTGGGGAGGAGGTGCAGATAGAGGAAGAACAACGGGAAGACCAGGTAGGCGGCATCCGGGCTGAGGAGGACGAGGACCACCCACTCGACGCTGAGCAGCACCAGCCAGGCGAGGACGGACACCCGACCTCGCCGAACGCCCGCCGGAGCGGTGGCGCGGTCGGTCCCTCCGCTGGCGGCCACCGCACGGCGGACCCGACCGCCGAGGGTCGCGCCGGCGGCGTAGGTGAGCAGCGTGACGACGGCGAAGACGATCGCCGCAAGGGCCGCCTGGCCACCGACCGAGACGGATCGCGCGATCACGAGCACGATGAGTGCGGTGACGAGGCCGTGGAGGCCGAGCTGCAGGCCGGTGAACACGGGGCTGAGTGCCGAGTGCTTCATCCGCCCAGCGTACGGCGGGGATCGTCCTCGCGAATCATCAGAAAGGTGGAACGTCGCCTCCACCCGCCAGCGCCGGAGGACCGTCCCGTCCGACGATGCCCGGAGTCGGCGACGCGACGAGGCTGGAATCCTGCCGCACCACGGAGACGCCGTAGGACGGCTGACAAGGAGTCCCCATGTTCGTCGCCTGGCGCGATATGCGCTTCGCCACCGGTCGCTTCGTGCTGATCGGGGCGGTCGTCGCCCTCATCACCCTGCTCGTCGGATTCCTCAGCGGCCTCACCGCAGGGCTGGCGAACCAGAACATCTCGGCGATCACCGGGCTGGGTGCGTCGAGCATCGTCCTTGCGGCCCCGTCCGACGGCGAGCAGGCGACGTTCGCGGACTCCGCGATCGACGCGGACGCGGCCACGACGTGGGCTGCGGTCCCCGGAGTCGACGGTGTCCAGGAACTCGGCATCGGCCAGACGCGGATGACCACGGACGACGCGCGCACCTCCGTGGCGCTGTTCGGGATCAGTGGCGACGCCGTCGCGGGTCGCACCGTCGACGTGCCCGCCGACGGGACCGCCCGCCTGAGCCGGACCGCCGCGGAGGCCCTCCACGTCTCCCGAGGCGACACCGTCTCGATCGGTGGCAGCGAACTCGAGGTCGGATCGGTCGTCGACGACCAGTGGTACAGCCACACGCCGGTCGTCTGGACGAGCCTGGCCGAGTGGCGGTCGCTGCAGGCTGCGCAAGGGTCCCCCGGCGACGGAGCGACCGCGCTCGCCATCGCCGGGAACCCGAGCGCCGAAGCGGTGACGGAGGCGGAGCAGGCCACCGGCACGGTGTCGAAGGACGTCCTGTCTTCCCTGCTCGCGATCGGCTCGTTCCGCTCCGAGATCGGATCGCTCCTCCTCATGGTCGCCATGCTGTTCGGGATCTCCGCGCTCGTCATCGGAGCCTTCTTCACGGTGTGGACCATGCAGCGCGCGGGCGACGTGGCGATCCTCAAAGCGCTGGGCGCGACGACCCGTCGGCTGTCGCTCGATGCGCTCGGCCAGGCGCTCGTCCTCCTCGTCATCGGTGTCGGGCTCGGCATCGGCATCACCGCCGCACTCGGTTCCGCGGCGGGCACGGCACTGCCCTTCGTGCTCAGCCCACTGACGACGCTCGTGCCCGGGGTGATCATGATCGCCCTCGGTCTGATCGGAGCGGCGTTCGCCCTGCGGTCCATCCTCTCGGCCGACCCGCTGACCGCGCTCGGCGGCAACCGGTGAACGCGCCCGACCTCCCTGTCTCCTTCCTCGCACCCGCCCTCGTCACCATCGGAGTCTCCGCATGATCTCGCTCACCGACGTCACCATCACCTTCCCCGACGGCGACCACCGCGTCACCGCCGTCGACCACGCGACCCTCACCGTCCCGGCCGGGACCGTCACCGCGCTCACCGGGCCATCGGGCTCCGGGAAGTCGAGTGTGCTCGCCGTCGCAGCCGGCCTCATCCGGCCCGACAGCGGCCTCGTGGAGGTGGCGGGGGTCGACGTCACCTCCCTCGACCGCCGTGCGGCCACCGACTTCCGCCGCACGAGGCTCGGCATCGTGTTCCAGCAGGCCAACCTGCTGCCGTCGCTCACGGCCCTCGAGCAGTTGTGCGTCCTCGGGACGCTCGGCGGCCGCACGTCGCGGGCCGACCGGACGCGCACCCGCGAGCGGGCCACGATGCTGCTCGCCGCCGTCGGGCTCGCCGACCAGGCCGGCAAGCGGCCGCATCAGCTCTCGGGTGGTCAGCGGCAGCGGGTCAACATCGCGCGCGCCCTCATGAACGAGCCCGACGCCCTCGTCGTGGATGAGCCGACCAGTGCGCTCGACCACGAGCGGGGATCCGCGATCATCGAGCTCATCCTCGAACTCACCGCGACCTCGGGCGCCGCGACGCTGCTCGTCACCCACGATCGGAGCCACCTCGACCGCATGGACCAGGTGCTCGTCATGGAGGACGGTCGGCTCAGCGCCGCCGCCGACGCGCTGGCCCTGCGGTCCTGAGGTCCTCCGTCGCCCGGCGGTAGGGTGAGGTCACGTCGAGAGAGGACCGCCATGCGCCGTGCCACCCGTGGGCTGACCGTGATCGCGATCGTCGGAGCGGTGCTCGGCACGAGCGCCTGCACCGGTGGCGCGGACTCACCCTCCGGTCAGAGCTCCGCGAGCGAGGCCGGCGTGATCGCACCCGTCATCGTGCAGCTCGTCGATCAGGACGGCCGCACCGTCACCGTCGGCCTCGACAACGTGGTGGACCTCGTCGCCGTCGATCCGACCGTGTGGTCCGCGGAGATCGAGGATCCGTCGATCGCGGAGTACGTGCCGGGCGGCTCCCGCGGCGGCGCGTCCTTCAACCCCGGTCTGCAGCCGGTCGAGGTCGGGAGCACGACGGTGACACTGACGAACAGCTCAGACGATTCGACCGTCGTCCTCACGCTCGAGGTCGTCGACCGGTCCTGAGCCGGGACACTCGGACGAACCGAACCGGCCCCTGAGCCGTTCGGAGGGCGCACCCCAACCGGTCCCTGAGCTGCGCCGCACTGAGCCTGTCGAAGTGTCGAAGGGCGTTCAGATGTTGAGGTAACGGCAGAGGTACGCCGTGGTGACCTCGACCTCGACCTGGAAGCTGCTGCTCCCCGGGACGCTGAACTGCGCGTCGGGCCCGAAGTCCTGCCACGCACTCGTGTTCGGCAGCAGCACGCGGAGCTTGCCGGAGATCACGGACATCTCCTCGGCCTTGCCCGTGGTGAAGGTGTACTCCCCCGGCTCCATCACTCCGACACTGGCCGACTCCGCACCGGGCTCGTTCGTGGTGAAGCCGATCGACTTCACGTTGCCGTCGAAGTACTCGTTGCTCGTCAGCATCAGGGGCCTCTCGTCGTGGTCCGGGACCGCGGCGGCGGATCCGGCCTTCATCGTATCGGCTCGGCGAAGAAGGCCTCCTCGTGAGCGGCCGAGGCGAGGAACGCCCGACGCATCGTGTCGCGGCCGGTCTCGTCCGCGCGAGCTGCCGCCCCGGCGACGATCTCGATCGCCCGGGCGTTCGCGGTCGCGAAGGCGGGGTCGGCGTAGGTGTCGAGCCACGCGGCGAACGGGTGCTCCGCGTGCGATGCGTCGACGAGCCGTTCACCGAGATCCTGGTAGATCCAGTAGCAGGGCAACACGGCGGCGACCACCCGCCCGTAGTCGCCGTCGACCGTCGCCGCGTGCAGGTGGTCGAGGTACGCCGTGGTCGTCGCCGATGGTTCCACCTCCATACCGCTCACGGCATACGCGCTGAGCCAGGTGCGATGCAGCTCCATCTCGGCCTCGATCGAGCTCGCCGCGCCGGTCGCCCAGAACACCTGCTCCTCGGCCGTCGGCGCCAAGGCACTCGCTCGTGCGAGGACCCGGGAATACGCCCGCAGGTAGATCGCGTCCTGCTGCAGGTACCAGGCGAACCGGGCCGGATCGAGGGTGCCGTCCGCGAGCGTCGTCACGAACGGCAGGTGATCGATCCGCGTCCGCACCTTGGCGATCTCCTCCCACCAGTCCGCGACGATGTCGGCACCGCCCTGCCGCCGTGAGGTCGTCCCGCCCGCTGCCCACAGCTCGGCGAAGTGGCTGATCGGGCCGTTGCCCGAGCCGACCTCGAGCGCGTCCGCGTGCCGGAGGCTCGTCGTGAGCCACGCCTTCGCCTCGCCGAGCGCCTCGGTCCAGGACCCCGACCGGGCGACGAGGGTGGCCATCGCGCTCGACAGGGAGCACCCGGTCCCATGGGTGTTCACCGTGTCGACCCGCGCACCGTCGAACTCGACGAATGATCCGTCGTCGCCCAGACCACCGGTGGCGTCGACGAGCGCATCCGGGCACGCGGTCGTCCCCGTCAGGTGCCCGCCCTTCACGAGCACGATCACGCCCGCCTGCACCGAGACCCGCTCCGCCTGCGCGAGTGCGTCGGCCCAACTCGTCGCCACCGGCTCGGCCGCGAGGACGGCGAGCTCCGGCAGGTTCGGGGTCACGAGGTCGACGTGCGGCAGGAGCGCGCGCATGGCCGCTTCGGCGTCGCGGTGGAGGAGACGGTCGCCGCTCGTCGCCACCATCACCGGGTCGAGGACGACGGGTCCGGTCTCGGTCTCCTGCAGCCAGCTCGACACGGTGTCGATGATCGCGACATCGCCCAGCATCCCGATCTTGACCGCGTCGATCACCACGTCGTCCGCGACCGCGTCCAACTGCTCGCGGAGGAACCCGACCGGCGGGGTGTGCACGGACCGGACGCCCCGGGTGTTCTGCGCGACGAGCGCGGTGACGACCGCCATGCCGTATCCGCCGTTCGCGGCGATGCTCTTGAGATCGGCCTGGATCCCGGCACCACCGGTCGGGTCGGTCCCGGCGATGCTCAGCACCCGGGGTGTCTCGCGGATCGTGACGGGTCGTCGACCGTGCACCCGGTTCGAGTTCGACGACTCCGGCGTCGTCGACGGTTCCACGGCGCTCATGCCGAGACCTCGGTCCAGGCGCTGCGGAACGCCCGGGCGGCGGCCGCCGGATCGTCGGCGGCGCAGATGGCGGAGACGACGGCGAGACCACCGGCACCGGCGGCGTGGAGCTCGACCGTGTCGTCCAGTGACACCCCACCGATGGCGACGCACGGGAGCGGGGTCGCGGCGGCGATCGCGGCGAACCCCTCCACGCCGAGCGGCGCCGGGTGGTCCGGCTTCGTCGTCGTCGGGCGGATGACGCCGACGCCCAGGTAGTCGACCGTCCCGGGTGACAGCGCTGCGACCGCGTCGAGGTGCGCCGGGGTGTTCGCCGTCAGTCCCACGACGGCGGCCTGCCCCACGATACGACGCACGGCGTCGACCGGGAGATCGCTCTGACCCACGTGGACGCCGTGGACGACGGCACCGGCGGAACGGGCCGCGAGGAAGACGTCCACCCGGTCGTCGACGAGGAGCAGCGCCCGACCGGCGACGACCTCCGCCGCACGCACGGTCAGGTCGAACAGCGCTCGCGCCGACGCGGTCTTCTCCCGCAGCTGGACCGCGGTCACCCCGCCGTCGACGGCTCGGCGCACGACGTCGAGGACACCGCGATCCCCGCTGGCCGAGGCGTCCGTGACGAGGTAGGTGGCGATGCCGCGGCGCACGAGCTCGGCGTGCGAACGGGCCGCGAGGACCCGGTCCGCGGTGGTCGAGGCGCTCACGCGATCACCGCCAGGCTGCGGACGGTGTCGGCGTCGAGGAGGTGGAGGCGGTCGAGGAAGGCGGGAGCGAAGGAGCCGGGGCCGCGGCTCTCCGCAGCCGCAAGCTGCGCGGCGACCGTGTACGCGGTGGTCGCCGCGACCGTCGTCAGCAACCGGTCGTCGTCGAGTGAGGCGAAGGCGGCGAGTACGGCACCAAGGGCACAGCCGCCGCCCGTCACGAGGGTGAGCCAGGCGTGCCCGTTCGAGCAGCGGACGATGCGCTCACCGTCGGTGATGACGTCCGTCGGGCCGGAGATCGCGACGACGGCGCCCGAGGTGCGGGCGATCGCGGTGGCCGCCTCGATCGCGCTGTCGACCGAGTCGGTGCTGTCGACCCCGCGACCGCCGGCGCCCAGTCCGGCGAGGGCGATGATCTCGCTGGCGTTGCCGCGGACGATCGTCGGCCGGAGGTCGAGGAGGTCGGCGGCGAGCGCCGTGCGCACCGGTAGGAAGCCGACGGCCACGGGGTCGAGCACCCACGGTGTGCCGGCGTCGTTCGCGGCGGAGGCGGCCTCGACCATCGCCTCGCGCTGCTCCGCCTGCGGCGTCCCGAGATTGAGGAGCACCCCGGAGGCGATGCGGGCGAACGGCCCGGCTTCGGTGGGGATGTCGGTCATCGCCGGGGCGGCGCCGAGGGCGAGCAGGACGTTCGCGGTGAAGTTCGTCACCACGGCGTTCGTGATCGATTGGACGAGCGGCGTGTGCTCTCGCAGGCGCTCGAGGAGGTCCCCGGACGCGCTCGCGAACTCGCCGACGGACGAGTCGTCGGTGGACGGGTGGGCGGACTGCTGCGGTGTGCGAACGCTCATTCGCGACATCCCTTCGCTCGGACTAACGAGATCAGGTTCGACGGGTGTGTTCTCAGCCGATCGTCGTGGGATCGGCACCCCGTGTCACTCGCGACCACCCTAGCGGGTCGGCCCGGCTTCCCGTCCAGCGGGCGGGCGAGGATGATGGAGGGATGGACTTCTTCGAGCTGGTCACCATCGTCTTCGAGGTCGCCGGTGTCGGGGCGATGGTCGTGGGCTTCGTGATCGCCGTCACCCTCTCGGCCCGCCTGTGGTGGAGCACGCGCGACGGCGCTCGGGCCTTCCGGATGCTGCGGGAGACGATCGGCTCGGTCATCCTGCTCGGGCTGGAGATCCTCGTGGCCGCAGACCTCGTGAAGACGGTCACGTCGACGCCGTCGCTGACCGACGCGCTCGTCCTCGCGATCATCGTCGTCATCCGCACCCTGCTGAGCTTCTCCCTGCAGATCGAGATCGAGGGCACCCTCCCCTGGAGGCGCCTGGCGACGACCGGCCCGCAGTTGTTCGACCGCGCGGTCAAGCGCGGCGGCGAACGCACCCGACGTCGCGCCGAGGAGCAGGACGCCTCGGCCCAGGATCTCGAACCGTCCGATGCGACGCCGGCACCGACGGTCGCGGCGCAGCCGATCCCCGACGACGAGGACGGCTTCCCGGAGCTCCGCAGTCGCAGCTAGCGCGGCACGGCTAGCGTGCCGCGGAGGCCGCCCAGGTGTCGCGGATGAGGTCGGGCAGCAGGCGCATGTCGTCGAAGACGTGGGTGCCGTCGCCGATGAGCCGCTCGGCGGGCGTCATGCCGCCGGCGTAGGCGTAGACCGTCATGCCGGCCGCACGGGCAGCCAGGACGCCGACGACGCTGTCCTCGACGACCGCGCACCGCTCGGGGGCCGTGTCGAAGTCGGCGGCGGCGTGCAGGAAGAGGTCGGGTGCGGGCTTGCCGACGGCGACGTCGGTCGCGCTGAAGATGCGCCCGTCGAAGCGGTCGTGGATGCCCACCTGCCCGAGGTTGCGGACGACGTCGTGCAGCATCCCGTTCGAGGCGACGCACAGCGGCACCCCGGTCGCAGCGATACCGTCGAGGGCGTCGACGACCCCGTCGACGGCCTCGAGCTCACGTTCGCAGATGCCGCGGAACATGTCGCTCCAGCGCTGGATCCAGTCGGCCTCGAGCGGCTTCCCGAGGCGCTGCTCGACCAGCGTCGCGTACGTCTCGAGTGAGGCGCCGACGAAGAGCTCCCGCACCTCCGCCTCGGTGTAGTCGCCGCCGACCTCGTTGAGGAGCTGCAGGTTCACCCGGACGGAGATGCGTTCCGTGTCGACGAGGGTGCCGTCGCAGTCGAAGATGACGAGGTCCGGATAGTCGACTGGCATGCTCCGAGCCTAAACGACGCCGCCTGC
>NZ_CAUQHZ010000026.1:0-20058 GCF_963518075.1 uncultured Plantibacter sp. | reverse complement strand
TCGGCGACGGCTCGACCGTGCACGTCGACGCGGTCGGCGGGAAGATCGTCGTCACGGAGCGTTCCGTGGTAGTGGCGGACGCCGCCTAGGCGGGGAGATGGATCGACAGGCTCAGGGACCGGACCTCCGGACCCTGAGCCTGTCGTCACTCCCGGATTGTTCCCCATCTCGGTCCCTGAGCTTGCCGAAGGGCACCTGGGTCGTGGTCACCCTGGCCATCCGCTGGGAGTTGAGCCAGACGGACTCAACTTTCTTGACGTCGAAACCAGGCCTCGGTAGCATTGAGTCATCTGGGCTCAAGTCTCGATGTCACACCAGCATCACCCCACCAATCAGCTCGGTGCCGAGCTCGTCGAGTCGGCCGGACGCGATCCGCATGCCGCCCGAGTCGACGAGTTCCGAACCGGCAGTCAACACAAGGAGAACCAACACATGGCACGTGCAGTAGGCATCGACCTCGGTACCACCAACTCGGTGGTCGCCGTCCTCGAAGGTGGAGAACCCACCGTCATCGCCAACGCCGAGGGCTTCCGCACCACCCCCTCCGTCGTCGCATTCACCAAGGACGGCGAGGTGCTCGTCGGCGAGACCGCGAAGCGCCAGGCCGTCACCAACGTCGACCGCACCATCGCGAGCGTCAAGCGCCACATGGGCACCGACTGGAAGTTCGACGTCGACGGCAAGAAGTACACGCCGCAGGAGCTCTCCGCCCGCATCCTCGCGAAGCTGAAGCGCGACGCCGAGCAGTACCTGGGCGACACCGTGACCGACGCGGTCATCACCGTCCCCGCCTACTTCAACGACGCCGAGCGTCAGGCCACGAAGGAGGCCGGTGAGGTCGCAGGCCTCAACGTGCTCCGCATCATCAACGAGCCGACCGCCGCAGCCCTCGCCTACGGCCTCGACCGCGGCAAGGAGGACGAGCTCATCCTCGTCTTCGACCTCGGTGGCGGTACCTTCGACGTCTCGCTGCTCGAAGTGGGCAAGGACGACGACTTCTCCACCATCCAGGTCCGCTCCACCTCCGGTGACAACCGCCTCGGTGGAGACGACTGGGACCAGCGCGTCGTCGACTACCTGATCAAGCGTTTCAAGGACTCGACCGGTGTCGACGTCTCGGGCGACAAGATCGCGAAGCAGCGCCTCAAGGAAGCCGCCGAGCAGGCGAAGAAGGAGCTCAGCTCCTCGATGTCGACCTCGATCCAGCTCCCGTACCTCTCCCTCACGGAGAACGGCCCGGCGAACCTCGACGAGACGCTCTCCCGCGCCAAGTTCGAGGAGCTCACGCAGGACCTGCTCGAGCGCACCCGCAAGCCGTTCAACGACGTCATCGCCGAGGCCGGCGTGAAGGTCTCCGACATCGCACACGTCGTGCTCGTCGGTGGATCGACCCGCATGCCCGCCGTCGCGGAGCTCGTCAAGAAGCTCACCGGTGGTCAGGAGCCCAACAAGGGCGTCAACCCTGACGAGGTCGTCGCCGTCGGCGCAGCCCTGCAGGCCGGCGTGCTGAAGGGCGAGCGCAAGGACGTGCTGCTCATCGACGTCACCCCCCTGTCGCTCGGTATCGAGACCAAGGGCGGCATCATGACGAAGCTCATCGAGCGCAACACCGCGATCCCCACGAAGCGGAGCGAGACCTTCACCACGGCCGACGACAACCAGCCGTCCGTCGCGATCCAGGTCTTCCAGGGCGAGCGCGAGTTCACCCGCGACAACAAGAACCTCGGCACCTTCGAGCTGACCGGCATCGCGCCGGCTCCGCGCGGTGTGCCGCAGGTCGAGGTCACCTTCGACATCGACGCCAACGGCATCGTGCACGTGTCCGCCAAGGACAAGGGCACCGGCAAGGAGCAGTCGATGACCATCACCGGTGGCTCGTCCCTCGGCAAGGAGGACATCGAGCGCATGGTCCGCGAGGCCGAGGAGCACGCTGCGGACGACAAGGCCCGCCGCGAGCAGGCCGAGGTCCGCAACAGCGCCGAGCAGCTCGCCTACTCGATCGACAAGCTCATCAAGGAGAACGACGACAAGCTGCCCGAGGACGTCAAGACCGACGTCCAGGCTGATGTCGACGCCCTGAAGAGCGCGCTCGCCGGTGAGGACGAGGACGCGGTGAAGACCGCGTTCGACAAGCTCAACGAGAGCCAGGTCAAGCTCGGCGAGGCGATCTACGCCCAGGCGCAGGCCTCCGAGTCCGCCGCAGGAACCGAGGCCCCGGCTGAGGAGGCGACCTCGGACGAGGACGTCGTCGACGCCGAGGTCGTCGAGGACGAAGACGACAAGGACAAGAAGTAACCATGACTGACGAGAACCAGAACCAGAACCAGGACGATCCCATCATTCGTGACAAGCGACGGATCGACCCGGAGACCGGCGAGGTTCGTCAGCCTGGCACCGAGGGGGTTGACGCCGACGCGTCGGCCCCCTCGGGCGCACCTGCCGAATCCGCCGACGCCGACGCACCGGCCGCCGACGACGAGCTGACCGTCGAGGACATCCTCAACGCGGCTCCCGAGGAGCCCGTTCAGGGCGGCGACCTCTCCCCGGCCGAGCAGCTCGCTGCAGAACGCCTCGGCGACCTGCAGCGCGTCACGGCCGAGTACGCGAACTACCGGAAGCGCACCGAGGCCGGCCGTGAGGTGGAGCGCGAGCGCACCACCGGCGAGGTCGCCAAGGTCCTGCTCCCGGTGCTCGACGACCTCGACCGCGCTGAGAAGCACGGCGACCTCGAGGGCGACGCCCCCTTCACGCAGATCGCGGCCAAGCTCCGCGGTGCTGCCGAGAAGCTCGGGCTGAAGCCGTTCGGAGTGGTCGGCGAGACCTTCGACCCCAACGTGCACGAGGCCATCTTCCAGCAGCCCACGCCGGGCGCCGAGGGCGAGACCGTCCTCGACGTCGTGGAGACCGGGTACCACCTGGGCTCCACCCTGCTGCGCGCCGCGAAGGTGGTCGTCGCGGTCCCGGCGAGCTAGCCATGGCGAGTCAGGACTGGTTCGACAAGGACTTCTACAAGGTCCTCGGCGTCAAGAAGGACGTGACGCCGGCGGAACTGAAGAAGGTCTACCGGAAGCTCGCCCGGCAGTACCACCCGGACTCCAATCCGGGTGATGCGAAGGCCGAGGCGAAGTTCAAGGAGATCAGCGAGGCCCACTCGGTCCTCGGCGACCCCGAGCAGCGCAAGGAGTACGACGCCGTCCGCGCCATGGGCGGTGGAGCACGCTTCACCGCTCCGGGTGCCGGCGGCGGCCAGGGCGGCTTCGAGGACGTCTTCGGGTCGATGTTCGGTGGTGGTGGCGGTGGTCGCCAGAGCTACAGCTACCAGCAGGCCCCGCAGGGGTACGAGGACATCCTCGGCGGCATGTTCGGCCAGGGTGGCTTCGGCCAGACCACCGGTGGCTTCCGGGGCTACGGCGGACCCACGCCCGGCCGCGACATCACCGCGCACACGACGATCGACTTCATCACGGCCACGCAGGGCGACACCATCTCCCTGCAGACCTCCGAGGGACGCACCATCAAGGTGAAGATCCCGGCGGGCGTGTCGGACGGACAGAAGATCCGCCTGCGCGGCAAGGGGCAGCCGAGTCCGGACGGCGGCGAACCCGGCGATATCGTGGTCACCGTGAGTGTCCGCAAGCATCCCGTGTTCGAACGCGACGGCCTGAACCTCCGCGTCACCGTACCGGTCACCTTCGTGGAGGCCGCGCTCGGCGCCACGATCGAGGTTCCGACGCTCGGCGGCGACCCCGTCAAGCTGCGGGTCGCCCCCGGTACGCCGAGCGGTCGCGTCCTCCGCGTCAAGGGCCGCGGTGTCGCGACGACGAAGGGCACCGGCGACCTCCTGGCCGTCGTGCAGATCGTCGTCCCGGCGCACCTCGGCGGCGAGGCCAAGGAAGCACTCGAACGGTTCCACGAGCTGGAGCCGAAGGACAACCCCCGCGACGAACTCATCGCTCGGGCTCGGGGCTAGTAACCAGCAGCACACGGAAGGGCAGAGAGCATGGACGAGCATTCGCCGGTCTTCGCGATCGCGATGGCTGCCGAGCTCGCCGGCATGCACCCGCAGACCCTCCGGCAGTACGACCGGCTCGGTCTCGTGTCGCCGACGCGGACCGCCGGGAAGTCGCGCAGGTACTCGATGCGCGACATCGCCCAGCTGCGTGAGGTGTCCAGGCTCAGTGCGGAGGGCGTCAGCCTCGAGGGCATCTCCCGCATCCTGACCCTGGAGAACGAGGTCAGCTCGCTCCAGGGTCGGGTGCGGGAGCTCGAGCACGCGCTCGCCAACGCCCTGTTGCGGACCCCGGGCAACCGGGTGTTCGCCGCAGGTATGGAGGGGAGCGTCGTCCCGATGCGGAGCGGTACCCGCACCCGCCGCCGGACCGAGGTCGTCGTCTGGCGGCCGTCGCTCTCCGAGTGACCGACGAAAGCGCACTCGTGGTCGTCATCCCACATGGATGACGACCACGAGTGCGCTTTCGTGTGAGCGTAGGGTTGGGGCATGAGCGCGCAGCCCGTGGTGACGAAGCCGGACCCGGCGCAGACCGCACCCGCGACGGCCCGGAGGCGGCGCGGCGCCCGGCTGACCGGACTGACCGCCTACCCGCTCATGTACTTCGGTGTCGTCGCCGGCGTGCTTCCGCTGCTGACGCTCGTCGTGATCGGCGCCCCGATCCTCGTCGGCGTCCTGCTCGGTGCGGGCGAAGCCGAATGGGTCGACGGCTTCTCGCGCGTGTTCGGGTTCATCCTGCTCTTCCTCACACCGCCGTTCGGTGCCTGGGTGTGGGGGTACGTCGCGCTCGGGGTCGTCGCCTTCCTCGGTGGCATCGCGCTCAGCCTGCGGATCCTGCGGCGTCACGGCGTGCGTCGCGCAGGAGCCGTCACGCACTGGGGCATGTGGGCCACCGTCCCGCTGCAGCTCATCTTCGCGGTGATCAGCCTCGTGATCGTGTTCGGTGCGATCGCGTCCGTCCGCGCCGAGGACGCCAGTGGCCTCGAGACCGTGCGAGCCTTCGGACAAGGCGTCGCCATCGCCACGGTCGTCAACCTCCTCGTCTCCGCCGGGCTCGGTGTCCTCGTCTTCCCGGCCGTCCTCCGGGCCGTGAAGGCGGAGAAGCCGGCTCGACGCGTCCGCCGACGGTGACGCCGTTCCTCGTATCGCGTGGCCGGTTACGCTGAGGGGATGCCCGAGTTCTCCTTCGACGCGCTGCGCCGGTTCCCCGATCACGAGGCACCCAACCTCTTCGCCGTCGACGCGACCGATCGGCTCCTGCTCGACGAAGCGGCCGAGGCCCTGGCCGGGCGGGTGCCGACGCCCGGCGAGATCGTCGTCGTCGGCGACGCCTACGGGGCCCTGACCCTGGGCGCCATCGCGCTCCTGGGGGCGACGGGCGTCCGGGTCCACCAGGACGCCGCCGTCGGAGAACGTGCCCTCGCGGCCAACGCCGAACGGCTCGGCGTCGACGGCGGCTTCCGCAACCTGCCGCTCGGCGAGGAGCTGTTCTCCGGCGCATCGCTCGTCCTCCTCCAGTTGCCCAAGCACCTCGAGGCACTGCACGAGATCGCCGCCGCCGTGGCCCGCTGGAGCGCTGCGGACGTCCGTCTCCTGGCCGGTGGCCGGGTGAAGCACCTGACGCCCGCGATGAACGAGGTCCTCGGTCGGAGCTTCTCGACCGTCACCGCGAGCCTCGCCCGGCAGAAGTCTCGGGTGCTCCGCGCCAGCGGCCCGGTGACCCCCGCCGTCGAGGGAGAGCGTGACGAGGCCGACACCACGGTCTCGACCACGCTGCGGGCCGAACACCACGCCGACATCTGCCTGACCATCGCCGCCACCGGCGCGGCGTTCGCGGGGACGAAGCTCGACATCGGCACCCGCTTCCTGCTCGAGGCGCTGCCGGAGATCGCGCCCGACGCCCGGACGGCCATCGACCTCGGCTGCGGCACCGGCGTCCTCGCGGTGTCGCTCGCCATCGCCCGGCCCGAGCTCACGGTCATCGCGACCGACCAGTCCGCTGCAGCGGTCGCCTCGACCACCGCGACCATCGCCGCCAACGACGACGCCGACCGCCGACTGGCCGAGCGCATCACGGTGCTCCGCGACGACGGCCTGTCGATGCAGCCGGACGCGTCAGCCGACCTCATCGTCCTGAACCCGCCCTTCCACAGCGGCACCACCGTGCACACGGGCGTCGCGCACGACCTGTTCGCCGAGGCCGCGCGTGTCCTGCAGCCGGGTGGCACCCTTGCCGTCGTGTGGAACTCGCACCTCGGCTACCGGGCGGCGCGCGAGCGGCTCGTCGGCCCGACGACGCAGCTCGCGCGCAACCAGAAGTTCACGGTGACGATCTCGCGCCCCCGGGCCGCCGGCGGGCCGCGTCCGTAACTCCTGCTGCTTGGACCGCTCGACGAGCACCGGCCGCTCAATCGCCGGCATCGTTGACAGTCCGGACGGGCGTTGCAGGAGTCATGTGCGTCAGGCGGCGTTCCAGAGGCGCTCGATGCGCGACGTCGCAGCCCGCGTCGGGGTGGTCCCGACGTCCCAGGTGCGGCGCCGAATGTGCCCGTATGCTGGCCCGATGTCCGAGCCGCCCACCCCCGCAGACGGAGCGGGTCGCGACGCACGTCGGGCGGACCAGCACGAACTGACCGCGGTCGAGCGCTGGATCGACGACCGGGCCAACCGCCTCCTGCGCGACGCCCCCGACGGTGGTGCGCGGGCGAAAGCCGTCGAGTTCCTCGTCTTCGGGGCGAAACAGGCGTGGGCGTGCATCTTCGGCGCAGCGATGCTCGCCGTGATCGTCGCCGCCCGCCTCTGGTACCCCGACGACGCCTGGCTCGCCCGGAACGACGCGCTCGTCATCGCTGCGATCGTCATCCAGGTGGTCATGATCGCCACGAGGCTGGAGACCGGTCGCGAACTCTGGGTGATCGTCCTGTTCCACGTCGTCGGGACGGGTATGGAGCTGTTCAAGACCGGGATCGGGTCGTGGGAGTACGACGGCGGCGGGGTCCTGCACCTCGGCTCCGTGCCGTTGTACACCGGGTTCATGTACGCGGCCGTCGGGTCGTACATGGTCCGCGTGTACCGGCTCTTCGACTTGCGGTTCGACCGCTATCCACGGGTGTGGCTCACGACGATCATCGCCGCCGGCATCTACGTCAACTTCTTCAGCCAGCACTACGTCGTCGATCTGCGATGGGTGCTGCTCGCTGCCGTCCTCCTCGTGTTCGCACGGACGATGATGCACTTCCGCGTGTTCCGTCGGACGCACCGCATGCCCGTGCTGCTGGCGTTCCTGCTCGTGGCCTGCTTCATCTGGATCGCGGAGAACATCGGGACGATCACGGGCGCCTGGCTGTACCCGAATCAGGAGGACGGCTGGCAACTCGTCCCGCTCACCAAGCTGGTGTCGTGGTTCCTCCTCATGATGACTTCAGTGGTGATGGTCACCTGGGTGTACCCGCCCAAGCGGCCCGATCACGTGCCGACCTGAGCCGCCTGCTGTCAACGGTTTCGGAGCGCGGTCCGCACACCGGGTAGGGTTCGGGAGTGAGCGGCCCGAGCCCGGTGATCGCTCGTCCCCTTCCGGAGAGCAGCCATGGCCCAGCGTCAGCCCCAGGATCCACGATTCCGTGATCGTGGCGGCGCCCGGCCAGCCCCCATGCAGGCGGGTCACGTTCAAGCCGGCCCGGCCCGGCCCGCCCCGGCTCGACCTGCCGCCGCTCCACGACCCGCGTCACCGGCCGTCGGCATCTCCGTCCCGGCGGCGGCCGCCGCACCCCTCCCGCGGACGAACCACCTCTTCGCCGGAGCGCAGTTCGCGTTCATCGCCTCGATCCTGATGCTCGGGCTGTACATCGGCCTGACCTCGACCTGGACCCTGCTGGAGCCCGACTTCCTCATCGGGCTCTCCCTGACGGCCGCGGCCACGTCCCTGCTCTTCGCCGTGCCACCGTCCGGCGCGCTCCGTGGCCTGCTCGTGCTGGTGCCGACCATCGACATCCTCGCCGTCGGCTTCTTCCGCGACACCCTGCCGAACCTGCCGACGTCGGGTCTCCTCATCGTGATCCCGGTCCTCTGGCTCGCGGGTGGGTTCGGGGTCTCGGCCCTGCCCGTCCCGGTCTTCGGAGCGATCTTCGTCTCCCTCATCCCGGTGGCGCGCGCCGGTGCATGGCCGACGACGCCGGGCGGGTGGGGTGCGATCTGCATCCTGCCGGCCCTCGTCCTCATCATGACCGTCACCGTGCATCTGGCCGCGCGTCAGCTCCGCGCCCATGAGGGACGGGCGCGTATCGCCCTCGCCGCGGCGACGGAGGCGGCGGCCATCGCGACGACGGTCTCGGAGTCGGTCGACGCCGCCGTCGCCTTCTTCCGGCCCGACGGCACGGCGGCGCTCCGCAACGAGGCGACGTACGAGCAAGCCGAATTGGCCGGGTTCGACCGGAAGACCCGCGCCGGTGTCCATGTGTACGGACCGGACCGGAAGACTCGGGTGTCGCCCGAGAAGCAGGTCATCAACCGGGCGCTGCGCGGGGAGAGCTTCCGGGGCGAACTGTATTGGATCGGCGAGCCGGGAGACCAGCGCGCCATCATCGGCAACGCGAGACCGGTGCACACCGACGACGGCACCTTCGTCGGCACCATCACGGTCGGGCACGACGTGACCGACCTCGCCAATGCGTTGGCGCTGCGCGAAGCGTTCCTCATCGACGTCTCGCACGAGCTCCGCACCCCGTTGACGTCGATCATCGGCTACCTCGACCTCCTCACCGAGGGACATGACCTCCGGCAGCTCGGACTGGAACGCGAGGTCTCGACGATCCAGCGCAACGCGGAGCAGCTGTACGCGATCATCGGCGACCTGCTCGCGGCGGGGGACGCCGAGATGCGGGTGCGCATCGCCCTCACCGACGTCGCCGACATCGCCCGGGCGAGCGCGGCCGCGATCCTGCCGCAGGCGTCGGAGGCCGGTGTCGCCGTTCGGGCCGAGATCCCTCCCCACGTGGAACTGGAGGGCGACGGCGGCCGGCTCCGCCAGGTCCTCGACAACCTGCTGTCGAACGCGGTGAAGTACACCCCGCGGGGTGGACGGGTCGCGGTGACCGTCGCGGTGGACGGTGAGACCTGCACCGTCAACGTCGCGGACACCGGCATCGGCATCTCGCCGGACGACCAGCGGCAGCTCTTCGATCGCTTCTTCCGGGCCAGGGAGGTCCGCGACGACGCGCGGCCAGGCGTCGGACTCGGGCTGTCGATCGTGAAGTCCATCACCGAGGCGCATCATGGTTGGATCACCGTGTCCAGCCGCCCGGGCCGCGGCTCCACCTTCACCGTGACCCTGCCGCTCCGCCAGCCGCGCGCCGGCGCACCGTCCGCTTCCTGAGTCGGACCCAGGCAGGGAGGCGCTTCGGCACACATCGTGGGAGGCTTGGAGGATGGCGCAGATCCTCGACCAGCCGATCGTCGACGAGGCGACCCTCACCATGCAGCCGTGGGTCACCATCGTGTGGAACGACCCGGTGAACCTCATGTCCTATGTCTCGCTCGTGTTCCGCAGCTACTTCGGTTACACGCACGAGGAGGCGGAGCGACTCATGCTTGCCGTGCACCACGAGGGCCGCGCGGTCGTCGCGACCGGCAACCGCGAGGAGATGGAGCGCCACGTCGAGGCCATGCACGGGTACGGGCTCTGGGCCTCGCTCGCGAAGGCCGACGCATGAGCGCGTTCGTCCGTCCGCCCGTCGGACCCGTCGTGCTCCGCCTCGACGAGCAGGAGACCTCGATCCTCGAGCAACTGGCGAGCCAGCTCGTCGACATGCTCGAGGACGCGACGCGCGCCGGGCTGGCGACCGCCGTGGAGCTCGACCCCGCCATGGCGCGACTGGTGCCGGAGGGGTACCGCGACGATCCCGAGGCCGCCGCGGAGTTCCGACGCTTCACCGCCGACGACCTCGTCGGCGGCAAGGTGACCGCGGCGCGGACCGTCCTGGCGGCGCTCACCACCGACGCGTCCGATGCGGCTCAGCCGACCGAGGTCCCGGCGGGCCACGAGGACGGTGCAGCCGTGACCCTCGAGGGTGAGACGGCCTGGACCTGGCTGCGGTTCCTCAACGACACCCGGCTCACCATCGCGGCTCGACTCGGCATCGAGGAGGACGACGCGGAGCCGTTCGACCCGTCTCCGACGACGTCGGAGGACGAGCAGGATCCGCAGCTCATGATGGCGATCTACGCCTGGCTCGGGTACCTGCAGGAGTCGATCGTCGCCGTCCTCGACGAAGCCTGAGTCGCATCGCCGGACACCTCGGACCCTGGCGCCACGGGTAGCCTTGGTGACCATGCACATCCTCGTCTTCAGCGACCAGCACCCCGAGTCGTCCGGCGGGGCCCAGGTCTCGATCCGACTGCAGCGGCGCTTCCTGGAGGCCGCGGGGCACACCGTCACGGTGTGCTCACCGCGGATGCACCAGGCGCACGACGACGACCCGCACTACCTCGACACCCCCTCGATCCCCATCACACTCGACCGCGAGTACTCGATGACCGTGCCCGGCCGGCTCACCGACCGCTGGCTCGACGCACGCCTGGCCGAGCTGCCCCCGGTCGACGTCGTGCACGTGCAGGCCGACTTCTGGCAGGCGCTCACGGCCTACCGCTACGCCGAACGGCGCGGGATCCCGGCGCTCCACACCATGCACAACCGCATGGACGTCGGCATCGAGCAGACCATGCCGGCGCCGGGCCTCGTCGTCGGAGCCTTGTCCTGGTGGCAGCGCAGAGTCCTCCGGCCGCGGCTCTCGACCCTGCCCACGGGCGTCTGGTCCTACCTGCAGGAGTTCGCCAAGCGTGCTGCCGTCGTCATCGCGCCGTCGCACCACTTCGCACGCGTCCTCCGCGAGCAGGGCGTGACCGCCCACGCCGAGGTCCTGTCGACGGGCGTCGACGACGCGGTGCTCGACGAGATCCTCGACGAACGCGCGACCACGCTCCACGTGCCGCACCGGCTGCCGTCGTTCGTGTGGATCGGCCGCTTCAGCCAGGAGAAGCGGCTCATGGAGTTCCTCGAGGCGGTCCGGCTCGCGGACGTCGACGCGGTGTTCCGCCTCTACGGGGCCGGACTCCTGCTCGCGAAGGCCCAGGCGTTCGTCGCCGAACACGACCTCGCCGACCACGTCGTCTTCGCCGGACGTGTCTCCTACCCCGACTCGCTGCGCGCCATCGCCGACGCCGATGCGCTGGTGCAGACGTCGATCGGGTTCGAGACGCAGGGCATGACCGTGTTCGAGGCGGCCGCACTCGGCACTCCGTCGATCATCAGTGACCCGAACATCGCGGCGGAGCTCCCCGCCGACTCGATGTGGCAGCCGACGGACGGTGGGGTCGAGGCGCTCGCCGAAGCGATCCGCCGCGCCGTCGCCGACGTCGAGGCGGGTACCGCGCCCGTCGTCGCACCGGGCCTCGCCCGCACCCTGCGCCAGTCGACGCAGACCACCCGCCTCATCGCCCTGTACGAGGCAGCCCTGGCGCCGGAGGCCGCGCGCTAGCATCGGCTCATGCGCAGGACATCGAAGCAGCAGCCCGGGCCGGACGGCGTGGAACGCGTCCTGATCCTCTCCGCCGGGGTCGGGTCCGGACACAACAGCGCCGCCGCCGCCGTGGAACAGGCGTGCGCCGGGCGTCCCGACGTCACCGAGGTCGAGGTCCTGGACGTCCTGCAGGCGAGTACCTCCCTGTACCGCGACGTCCTCGGCAAGGGGTACTTCGTGCTCGTCGAGGAGACGCCCTGGCTCGTGGAGTGGGGCTACGACCTCAGCGACGCACCGTTCCGTCGTCGCGGTCCGCTCGACCCCTGGACGCGGGCGAACGCGATGCCGGTGGTGAGCGCGATCAAACGCTTCAGGCCCACGGCGATCATCTGCACCCACTTCCTCCCGGCCCAGTTGCTGGCCTCCCTCATCCTGCGAGGCGCCGTCGACGCCAGGACCGCGGTCGTCACCACGGACTACGACTTCCAGGGGCTGTGGCTGACGAGCGCCTTCCACGCGCTCTTCCTCGCTCGGGAGGAGGGACGGGTCCAGCTGACGGCCCTGGGGCTCCCGCCCGACCGGGTCGTGGCTTCGGGGATCCCCATCGCCGCCCAGCCGAGCGGCCCGCCCGAGCGCGACCCGGCGGCACCCCCCATGTTGCTCATCTCGGCCGGTGCGTCCGGCGGTGACTACGCGCTCGCGGTCGTCCGACAGACACTGCACCTCCGGTCGCCGTTCACCGCGACGATCGTGTGCGGGCGGAACGAGGCGCTGCGGCGGAGCGTCGAGGACCTCATCGCGCCCGGCGACGACCGCTACACCGTGCTCGGCTTCACCGACGAGATGCCGCAGCTCCTGCGCCGAGCCGACCTGTTCATCGGCAAGCCCGGAGGACTGTCGGCGTCGGAGTGCATGGCCGCCGGTCTGCCGATGGTGCTCGTGAACCCGATCCCCGGGCAGGAGGTCCGCAACGGCGACTACCTCATGGAGCAGGGCGCTGCCGTCCGGTGCAACACCGCGACGACGATCGGGTGGAAGATCGACGGGATCCTCGGCGAGCCGGGGCGACTGGAGCGGATGCAGGCCGCAGCCCGACGGGTCGGTCGCCCCGACGCGGCTCGCGACGTCGTCGACCGGCTGCTCGATGGTCCGGCGCGACCGTTCGTCGTGACCCGGGCAGCGCAGAAGACGATCTTCGACGCGAGCGCGCGGCGGGTGGTCGCGAGCGAGCTCGTGGGTGAGTCGGCCCTCGTGCGCCTCGTCGACCCGGCGGCGTCCAGCACGGTGGCGTTGCTCCGGGCCGGTGAGCTGGACGACCTGCAGCAGCGCTACACCGGGCCGGACGGCACCCTCGTACTGCGACGCGACGACGCCGTGCTCTCCGTCCGGCGCGACACGCAGCGTCTGCTCCGCGCCGTCCTCGGACGGGACGACGAGCTCGCCGTGCGGGTCGAGGGCCTCGCCGACCTCGAACCGGCCGGCCCGAGCTGATCGGATCGGATCAGCCGACGGTGTCCGGCAGTCTGGCTGGGTCGTCGTCGAGGTCGCTGTCGCCGGCCCGCAGCGGGACGGCGGTCGCCCAGGTCGAGGGGCTGTGCTGGGCGGCCTGCAGGGCCCAGTCGCCGGCGCGGGCCGACCAGCGGCGGGTGACCGGGTCGCGTTCGAGCGTCGGTGTCGGATCGAGGACGACCCGGACGACGCGTTCCTCGCCCGCCTGCAGGGTCACCTTCCGGAACCCGAGGAGCTGGGCGACCGGTCGATCGAGCGCGGTGTCGGCGGCGTAGAGCTGGACGACGGTCGACCCCTCGCGCGGACCGGTGTTCGTCACGAGGACCTCGGCGGTCCCGCCGGTGTCCTCGAACCGGTGCCCGAGCAGGCGGTGGTCGATCGTCGTATACCCGAGGCCGAAGCCGAACGGGAAGGCCGGCGTGTGACCCTCATCGTCCAACCGCCGCTGACCCCAGCGGTCGTCGTACACGACGGCCTTCGCCTCGCGGTCGAACGGCGGCAGGTGTGCGGGATCGGTCGGGATCACGAAGGGCAGTCGCCCGCCGGGCTCGACCACACCGGTCAGGACGTCGGCGAGCGCTCGACCGCCCTCCATCCCGCCGTACCAGGCGAGGACGAGGGCCGGGACGCGGTCGCGCCAGGCCTCGGTCAGGATGGCGCTCCCGCCGACGAGTACGACGACCGTGCGCGGGTTGGCTGCGGCGACGGCCAGGATGAGGCGTTCGTCCGAGGGTCGGAGGCGGAGCGAGGCGCGGTCGCCGCCGCGCACGAACCGCGACGCCAGGTGCGCGACGCCCGTGATGGCGCTGCGGAGTCGACCCGAGTCCAGGGCCGCTCCGAGGACACCGACGTCGACGCCGCCGGTGACGACCGACTCGCCCTCGTCGTGCTGGTCGAAGCCGACGACGACGACGGCCGTGTCGGCGGCCGCCGCCGCAGTGACCGCGGCCCGCATGTTCCCGGCCGGGGTGCTCGTGATCTGCGTGTCGGGGAGTGCCTCACGGAGCCCCTGCAGCGGCGAGACGGTGGTCGGCGGACGGACGCGCGACGAGCCGTGGTCGCCGAGGTTCGCCCGGTCCGCGAGACGGCCGACCACCGCGATCCGACGGGTCGTCGCCGACAGGGGGAGGAGCGGTGCGCCGTCGTCGACCGGGCGGTTGGCGAGGAGCACGATCGACTCCTCGGCGACGTGCCGGGCGAGCGCGCGGTGGGCCGAGCCGGCGACGACGTCCGCCGAGGGCTGCGGTTCGGCGCGGGTCGCGGCATGCAGGAGGGTCGTCCGCAGGATGCGCCGAGCCGAGCGCAGGACGGTCGCGTGCTCGAGGGTGCCGTCCCGCAGGGCGGCGGGCAACTCGTGCGCCCGTCGCAGGCGGAGCGGCATCTCCACGTCCATCCCGGCCTCCAGGCTGCCGACGGCGTCGTGCGTGCCGAAGACCCAGTCGCTCGTGACGAAGCCGGTGAAGCCCCACTCCTCCCGCAGCACGTCCGTGAGCAGCGGACGGTTGACGTCCATGTACTCGCCCCGCACCCGGTTGTAGGCGCTCATGACCGAGTCCGCGCCGGCGTCGATCACGGCCTTGAAGTGCGGCAGGTAGACCTCGTGCAGTGCGTGGTCGTCCACGGAGACGTCGACCTCGAACCGCTCGTCCTCCATGGAGTTGAGCGCGAAGTGCTTCACGCACGCCATCGTGTGGACGCGGACGCCGCGGGTCATGGCCGACCCCATCCGGCCGGTCAGCACCGGATCCTCGCCGTAGCACTCCTGGGCGCGGCCCCACGCGGGATGGCGGAGGAGGTTGACGCAGACGGACGCCGAGTAGTTCGCCCCGCGGATCCGCGTCTCCGCACCGATCGCCTCACCCACCTGCTCCTCGAGCACCGGGTCCCAGGTGGCCGCCCGCGCCATCGTCACTGGGAACGCGGTCGACTCGCCGATGACGACACCGCGGGCGCCGTCACTGAACCGGATCCCCGGGATTCCGAGCCGCGGGACGGCTCCGGCCACGAACGGACGCCGGTGGAGCAGCACGGGGATCAGCGGGAGGAGTCGGCGCGGGGAGTCGCCGTCGAGCAGCCCCAGGAGTTCCGCGTCGGTCAGCCGCTCGATCAGTCGTTCGGCGCCTGCGTCGGCGTCGAGGCGTCCGGCGCGGATCTCCCGCACGACCTCGTCGTAGGCGTCGCCCTCGGGTGGTCCGCCTGCGCGGCGCTGCTTCGGCGGACGCGCGTTCCGGCGCCCGGTGACGATTCCCATGCTCTGCATTCTGCACCCTCGGCCGGCATGCTGAGCCCCGACAGCCGACCGCACGATCAGTCGCGCGGCGGAGGACACCTCGGCGGGCGCCTGCGAGGATGGGACGATGTCGGGACACGAGGGGGAGTCGGTTGCCGCGCTGCAGCCGCTGATCGAGGCGGACGGCGTCGGAGCGGTGATCGACGGGGAGACCCTGCTGGCGCCCACCGACATCCGGGTCGAGCCGGGGATGGCGCTCGCCGTCCGGGGGCGGAACGGATCGGGCAAGACGACCCTGTTGCGGATCCTCAGCGGACGGCTGCGTCCGTCGAGCGGGACGGCGACGATCGGCGGCCGGACCATCGACGACCGCGACCGCACGGTGCGTCGCTCCGTCTCAGCCCTCATCGGCACCCCGGCCTACGCGCCGGACCTGACGCTGCGCGAACACCTGCGCTACATCTCGACGACGTGGGGTGTGACCGGGCAGGCGGCGGACGACGCGGCCGACGAGCTGCTCGCGGCCCTGCGCATCGACACGCTCGCGCGCCGCTTCGCCACCGAGCTGTCTTCGGGTCAGTCGCAGCTGTTCGCCCTGGCGACGGCGCTCGTCCGGCCCTTCGACGTCCTCGTGCTCGACGAACCCGAGCAGCGCCTCGACGCCGAGCGGCGTGGCCTCGTCGCCGACCGCATCCTGCTCGCGAAGGGGCGCGGGGCGGCGATCGTCTTCGCGAGCCACGACGCCGGGCTCGTCGAACGGGTCGCGGACGAGGCGATCACGGTCGAAGCCCCGTGAGCACCGGCTCCGGGCGCATCACGCGCGACGACCGTCGGATCCTCCGCGCCGGCCGGGCGGTGCTCGCCGCGCGCGACGGGCGTCCGCGGGTCACCGATGTCGCGTTCGTCGTCTACGCCGGGCTGCTCGTCGCACTCATCGTGGGCGCTCCGCTCGTGCGGTTCGCGGTCCTCGGACTGATCGAGCCAGATGCCGCGGGTGTCGTGGCTGCCGTCCGGCCCGGGGCGGTCGCGCTGCTCTCGGCGATTGCGACGATCGTGGTCGTGCTCGCAGGCCGGACGAGGGGACCGGTCGTGCCGAGGCCTGCGGCGGTGCAGTTCCTCGCCGATTCGCCACTGCCGCGTCGGCTCACGCTGCGTCGTCCCTTCGTCGTCTCCGCGCTCGCACTCGCAGGGCTCTCGGTCCTGGTGGCCGGGGTGGTCGGCTTGTCGCGACTCCTGGTGCCGGGGGAGCGAGCCGCCGTCTCGATCGGAGCGGCCGCCGACACGGCCTCGGTGATCGGCTTGACCGGACCGACCGTGCCCGCCGCCGTGGTGGCGTTCGTGATCGGTGCCGTGGGGTTCTCCCTGCTCCTCGCGGTGGCGTGGCTGCTCGGTCAGCACGGTTCGCGACGGACGGTCTCCGCCGTGGTCATCGTCGCCGGTGTGGGCGGAGTGCTCGGTCTCCTCGTCCCCGGCATGCTGCTCGTCTCCCCGTGGGGTTGGCTGGGGCTCCTCTGGTCGCCGGTCGCGGGCGGTGTCGAGAGCATGGTGCTCGGTGGCGCACTCGCGACGGGGGACTGGGCGGGGCTCTTCACCTGGGGTGGCGGCGGTGGCTGGTTCGCGTCGGTGGGGGTGCCGGTGTCGTGGTGGCCGGCGGTCGCGCTCGTCGTGCTCGGGGCGGTCTCCCTCCTGCTCGTCCCGAGGGCACTGGACGGACTGCGGAGCGGACCCCTCCTCGACCAGGCGCTGCGCTGGCAGCGGGTCGGGATGATGCTGCAGAGCGGTGACGCCTCGGGTGCCGTCGGCGGGCTGCGGGTCTCCCCGACGAGCGGTCGCCGTGTCCCGCTGCGGATGACGGGGCCGTTCTGGCTCGTCGTCCTCCGGCGGTCGATCGTCGGAGCTCGGCGGACACCCGGGCGGGTCGCCCTCGGTTCCCTCATCCTGGCGGTGTCCGGTGCGGCGGTCGGTCTGTCCTTCGGGCTCCCGGACGGTGTGCGGTGGATGCTCGCCGTCCCCGCGGCGTTCCTCGCCTACCTCGCCGTGGGCGTCTGGTGCGACGCCGTGCGGCACGGGGTGGAGAGCGCCGGGACGCCGACGCTCTACGGCCGGAGCCCGCGGTCGCTCGTCCTCGCCGGAGCCGTCGCCCCGCTGCTGGCCGCGGTCGTGATCGGTGGGGTCGGTGCCCTGCTCGGGGTGCTCGCCTCCGCGGCACCGGGCGGGATGACCCTCCTCCAGCCGCTCGGGTGGTGGCTGCTGCTCGCGGTCTGGATCGTCGTGCTCCGCACGTTCGACGCCGCGAAGGGACCACTGCCGATCCTGCTGCTCATGCCCGTCCCGACACCGTTCGGCGATGCGTCGTCGCTGAACGTCCTGCTCTGGCAGTCGGACGCCATCCTGCTGGCGTTCCTCGTCGGCGGTGGGTTGACGGCGCTGGCACCGGTGGCACCGGGTGCGGCGCTCGTCCTACTGGTGGGAGTGCTCGTCATCGTCGCGGCGCTGGGGTTCGCGCGGTTGCTGAAGTTGTCCCGGCCGGCCTGAGCTGATGCGCTCAGCGTGAGAGCCGGAGAACAGCGCGAGAGCCGGACGGAAGACGCGATTCCGTCCGGCTCTCGCGCGGATCTCCTGCTGTGGTGCTGGTGGGGTGGACCCTACTTCGCGACCCTGGCGGCGGCCTCGGCGAGCTTCGGGACGAGCTGCTCGAGGACGACGGGGATGCTGAGCACGGAGGCCGCGCTGTAGGCCTGCGTGAGCTCGTCGGCGGGGTCGAGGACGATCGCGCGACCGTCCTGCACCACGGGGAGGCTCGCGAGGAGCGGGTCGGCGGTGGTGTCCGCTGCGCTGAACCCGATCGGGAGGAGGACGGCGACGTCGGCGTCGAACGCGGACACCTGCTCGGCGGAGACCGCCGCGTAGAAGCCGGAGGCCTCGAGGTCGAGGACGGCCGGGTTCTGCTGGAAGCCGAGGTCGGCGAGGATGTCGAAGCGACCGTCGCCCTCGAGGTAGGCGCCGTAGGCGTCGCCGAACTTCGTCGCGGCGACGGTGGTGAGCCCCGCGAACTCCTGGTGGAGGTCGGCGGCCTCGTTGATCGACTGCTTCGTGGCGGAGACGAGCGCGTCACCCTCCTGGGTCTTCCCGAGCGCGGCGGCGACCTGCTCGAGCTGGACGTCCCACGGGGTCGCGAACGCGGCGGTCCCCTTGGGTGCGAAGACGGTCGGTGCGATCTCCGAGAGCCGCTCGTACTGCTTCTCGTCGCCGGCGGATCGGGTGTTGAGGATGAGGTCGGGTTCGAGCGCCTGGATCTGCTCGTAGTTGACGGTGTCACCGCTGTCCTCGATGATCTCGGGGGTGACGTCGCCGAACAGGTCGGTGGCCCACGGGCCGACGGCCTTGTTGTCGGCGCCGAAGGACTGCCAGTCGTACACGCCGACGGGCACCACGCCGAGGGAGAGCGCCATCTCCGCGTCGGACCAGCCGAGGGCGACGACGGTGAGGTCGCCGGCGGGCTCCGGGACGGTCACCTCGCCGAACATGGTGTCGACGGTGCCGAGCGTGCCGGTGGAGGCGTCGTCGGTGGAGGACCCGGCGGTGCAGCCGGCGAGGGCGAGGCCGGCGACCGCGAGGGCGGCGACGGCGGTGAGCGTGCGGGGCATGCGGCGCATGTTCTGCTTTCCGTTGAAGACGTGGGGTATGAGGTAAGCCTAAGCTTCCCAAGTCACGTCCCGGTAACGCTTGTGCTTCGGCCAGCGCGGTGCGCTGACGTGAGCGCGGGCCACTGACGCGAGCGCGCCCCTCCGGAGACCCGCGGTCACGTTCCCAGGGGTGCGCTCACATCAGCGCACCGCGCTGGCACGCGGACCAGTTTGTGCGACATATGTCCGTGTAGGCATATCTGCTCTGTGGATAACCCTGGGCCCGAGTCTGGGCGCGCTTAGCGTCGAGGGATGCCACGGACTTCTCGCTCTCGCTCCGCCTCCACGATCGTTCTCACGGCGGGAGTGCTCGCCCTCACCGCGTGCACCGGACCTGATCCTGCGCCGCCCCCGAAGAGCTCGCCGCCGGTCTTCGAAAACGAGGAACAGGCGCTGGCGGCCGTAACCGATACGTATCAGCGTTTCCAGGAGCTCTCGTTCCAGATCCTCGCCGAAGGTGGAGCGAACCCGGAACGGATCTCGACGCTGGCATCAGACGACGTCGCTCAGGTCGAGATCGACGGGTACCGCCGATCGGCAGAGCTGGGGTACACCGTCACCGGTACGCCGTCGGTGCAATCGGTCGTCCTCGACCTCTGGCTGCCACACCCGGACTCCCTCCAGATCGTGGCTCGTGCAGACGTCTGTGTCGACATCTCCAGCGTCCAGGTGCTCGATAGCGCCGGGGCGTCTGTCGTGCCAGCCGATCGCGCGACCCAGTCGCTCTGGTCAGTCGACGTCGCGTACCGAGAAGCAGATCGATCGCTCTTCGTGAGTTCCAAGCAGAAGGAGAAGGACCAATGCGACTGAACGAATCTCACCGGCCGACGGTGCTCACCGGCTGGGCGATGGTTCTCGGCCTGGTCCTCGCGCTCGGCCCCGGAACGGCTGCGGTCGCTGCGCAGTGCTCGGACTTGGACCATTCCATCGGCGCTTGCATCGGCAACGGTTCGGTCGACATCGGTGGCAGCGTCGAGCAGCCTGGTTCGGGCGGCGGCGGTGGCTCCGGCGGCGGGACGGGCGGAGGGGGAGGTGGCGGTTCGGCCGAGTTGCCACCCGGGGTGACCGACGGGCCCAACGGTGAGCGGACGGTCTGCAGCCTCATGCGGC
>NZ_CAUQHZ010000025.1:0-21046 GCF_963518075.1 uncultured Plantibacter sp. | reverse complement strand
GAACCGACCCGGCCGGTCTCACCGGTCGAGTAGGGCGGGAAGTTGTAGTGGTGCAGGTAGCGCTTCTTCGTGACGGGCGACAGCGAGTCGATCTGCTGCTCCATCTTGAGCATGTTCAGCGTGGTGACACCCAGGATCTGGGTCTCGCCGCGCTGGAAGATCGCGGAACCGTGGACGCGCGGGATGACCTGCACCTCGGCGTCGAGCGGACGGATGTCGGTCAGGCCACGGCCGTCGATGCGGATGCCCTCGCGGAGGACACGGCCGCGCATGACGACCTTCGAGACGGACTTGTACGCCGCCGAGAACTGCGTGAGCACCTCGGCGTCGAGCGAACCGGCCTCGACGCGCTCGGTGATCTCCGCCTTGACGCGGTCCTTGAGGGCGTCGTCGGCGTTCTGGCGCTCGATCTTGTCGGCGATCTGGTAGACGTTCACCAGTTCGTCGTGCGCGAGACCGGCGACGGTGTCGTAGCTCTCCTGCGTGTACGGGAGGAACACGGGGTAGGCCGCGATCTCCTTGGCCGCCTGAGCGGCGAGTTCGCTCTGCGCCTTGACGAGCTGCTTGAGGAACGGCTTGGAGGCCTCGAGACCGGCGGCGACGACCGCCTCGTCGGGCTTCGTTGCGCCGCCCTTGATGAGGTTCCAGCTGTTCTCGGTGGCCTCGGCCTCGACCATCATGATCGCGACGTCTTCGTTGCCGTTGGCGTCGGTCACGATGCGACCGGCGACGATGATGTCGAAGACGGCCTCCTCGAGCTGGTCGACCTTCGGGAAGGCGACCCACTGGTCGGCCTCGCCGGCCTGGCCGGGGATCAGCGCGAGACGGACGGCGCCGATCGGACCGGAGAACGGCAGACCCGAGATCTGGGTGGACATCGACGCCGCGTTGATCGCGAGGGCGTCGTAGAACTCACCCGGAGCGATCGAGAGGACGGTGATGACGATCTGGACCTCGTTGCGGAGGCCGGTGACGAACGACGGGCGCAGCGGCCGGTCGATGAGGCGGCAGACGAGGATCGCCTCGGTCGAGGGGCGACCCTCACGACGGAAGAACGAACCGGGGATCTTGCCGGCGGCGTAGGAGCGCTCCTCGACGTCCACCGTGAGGGGGAAGAAGTCGAAGTTGTCCTTCGGGTGCTTTCCGGCCGAGGTGGCCGAGAGGAGCATGGTCTCCTCGTCGAGGTACGCGGCGATCGCGCCCTGTGCCTGCTGCGCGAGGCGGCCGGCTTCGAACCGGACCGTGCGCTTGCCGAACTTGCCGTTGTCGAGAACGGCCTCGGCGAACTTGATTTCTGGACCTTCCACAGGTCTCTCCTTCGTACGTGTGCGCTCCCGTCGAGTGACGGGCCGCGCGTCCCGAATGGACGCGCCGTCGAGCGCGGTCGTGCATGATGCAGCGCGCAACACAGCCGCAGTACTTGCTCAAGCCGCCCGGTCTTCCGGGACTTGGCTGGCCACCAGTAGAACACCACCCGCGGATCGCGAGGGATACACCACCGAGGACCAGCTTCCTGTCGGCTGGCTGTGCGCGGAGCGGACCATCACGGTCCGCCGTCGGCCAGCCTAGCAGAGGGGGGTTCGGCGATCCCCGGAACGACACGGATCCTCAGGTGATGGGCGGGGTGCCGGGAGCGGCCGGAGACGCCGCGCGGCGGCGATCGCGTCCCCAGGACACGAGCAGGAGGAGCATCGCGACGGCCGCTCCGAGGAGGGTGTCGAGCACACGCTCCCCCACGATCGCGAGCACCGGCTGCTTCGACGAGGACGTGCTGATGATGAGCACGAGCGGCGTGATGAAGACGAGCGCCAACGCGTAGTGCCGGATGACGACGAGCTCGATCGTGAACTGCAGGGCGGCCAGCACGAGGGCGAGGACGTAGCCGTGCGGCTGGAGCGAGGCCACGGCGAGGAAGATCCCGGCGCCGACGACCGTCCCGAGCACGCGGTGCACGCCGCGTGTCGCGCTCAGGGTGCGCGAGTGCCCGACGCTGAGGATCGCGACGGCGGACCCGGCGATCCAGTACCCGTGACCGAGGCCGAGGACCGCTCCGAGGACCGCGCTGATCGCGAGCGCGACGGTGAGGCGTGTCGCGATCCGGCGGTCGGTCGCGCTCAGCCGGTACTCGGGGAACAGCACGCGCATCGGCGTCGGCTTCCCCGCGCCGCGGCGGACCGCCGGCACGAGCAACGGCGCGACGACCACCAGGAAGGCGAAGGCGGAACCGGCCGCCACAAGCAGGATGACCAGTCCGCCGTCGAGCCCGGCGCCGCCGATCGGGACGGGCGCGGTCAGGTGGCCGGCGATGCCGAACACGAGGATGAAGAACAGCGCGCCCGGAGGGCCGAGGACGATGCCCTGCACCAGCCAGATCACCACCGACCCGACGACGATGAGACCGGCCGCGGTCAGCGGCCGAGAACCCGACATCGTGACACCCAGCGCCGCGGCCGTGACGAGCCCTGCTCCGATGAGCGGCAGCACCCGCAGACGGTCCCGGCGGCTGAGCGGCGCGCAGTAGAGCGCGGTGAACGCCCCGAGGCCGGTGAGCAGGCCGAGCGGCGTGAGACCGAAGAACGTCGCGACCGCGACCGGCACGGCCATCGCTATCGCGGCGGTGAGGGCGGCCGGCCAGCGCTTGGGCGATGGCGCGAAGCTGATCAGCGAGGTCTTCAGACCGCGTTCAGCCATCCGGTCCTCCGCTCTCGTGCAACCATCCAACGCTACGCCATCCTGAGCCCGGTGCCCGGGCCCCGTCGTCGCGTGGGCCACCCCGGGCTACGCTGGTGCGGACCCCAGGAGGTGACGTTGACGCATCCCGCGCCGGCAGCCGCTCGCCCGAAGCAGCGCGTCCCGTTCTGGGACAACGCCCGTTTCGCGTGCATCACGCTCGTGGTCATGGGCCACGCGATCCAGCGCCTGACCTCCGAGTCCGACCCCGCGCTCGTCGTGTACCTGTTCCTCTACGCCTTCCACATGCCGGCGTTCGCCATCATCAGCGGGTACTTCTCGAAGTCGGCCCCTCCCGGACGACGACAGATGCGTCGGGTGATCACGGACATCCTCCTGCCCTACCTGATCATGGAGGGGATCTGGTCCCTCGTGCAGTTCCTCGTCGAGGGCAAACGCGCGTTCAACCCGACCCAACCGTCGTGGACCCTCTGGTTCCTCCTCGCGCTCGGCATCTTCCGCCTCGTCCTGCCCTATCTCGCGCTCCTGCGCTGGCCACTGCTCTGGAGCGTGGTGATCTCGATCGGCGTCGGCTACCTCGACAACGTCGACAGCACGTTCTCGCTCTCGCGCGCACTCGGGATCCTCCCGTTCTTCGTGCTCGGATGGCAGATCAACCGGTGGCGGCTCGTGGACCGCTGGCGTCTCGTCCGCACGAGGGCCTGGTGGATCCGGATCGCCGCCGCAGCCGTCCTCATCGCGTGGGCGGTCGTCCTCGTCGTCGGGATCGACCTGTGGCGCCGCATTGACCTGCGCTACTGGTTCTTCTACGACCGGGGGTACACCGCGCTCGGGAACGAGGACGGGACGGGCGGCCTGGTGCGACTCGCGGCGATCCTGCTGGCCGTCGTCCTCACCGCGGCGTTCTTCGTGCTCGTCCCCCGCGGCCAGTCCTGGATCACCCGGTACGGCCAGTCGACGATGTACGTCTACCTGCTGCACTCCTTCGTGCTCTACCCCCTGCGAGAATCGGGCGTCCTCACCGACACGGGCAACCCGGACCTCGTGCTCGTCGGCCTGCTGGTGCTGTCGGTCCTGATCGTCATCGTGCTCTCCAGCGGACCCGTGCGCCGCATCACGAGACCGCTCATCGAACCCCGCGCGGCGTTCATCTTCAGTCGCAAGCGGGCCTTCGACCCGGAGCCGCCGCGAAGCGACCCGACCGGATCCCGCCGCGACGTCACGAGGTGACGAGGACGACCTTCCCGCGGACGTGACCGTCGATGAGGTGGCGGTAGGCGTCGACGACCCGCTCGATGGGCCACACGCTGTCGATGGGGAGGACGATCTCACCCCGCGCGATCGACTCGCCGAGCGCGGCCAGCTCGTCGAGCGTCGCGTCCTGTCCGCCGACGCCGCGGAACCCGTGCTCGGCGGCGAAGGGTCGGTCCGCGATCGTGTTGACCCGCTCCGGCGCGACGCCGAGATCGCGCGCCAGCTCGAGGGTCGGCCGGCCGTGCGTGTCGATGACGGCGGTGATCCCGCCGGGGGCCGCCGCGAGGACACGCTCGCGCAGGCCGTCGCCGTACTGGACGGGGATGATGCCGAGACCGCGGAGGAACTCCTGGTTGGCCGCACCGGCGGTGCCGAGCACGACCGCGCCCGTCCGCCTGGCGAGCTGCGCCGCGAGCACGCCGACCCCGCCGGCCGCAGCACTCACGAGCACCGTGTCCGACTGCTGGACGCCGACGGCGGCCACCGACGCGATCGCCGCGCGTCCCGCGATGTCGAGGGCGCCGGCCTGCTCGATGGTGAGCCCGTCCGGCACGTGGTGGAGGATGCCGGCCGGAGCGATGAGGAAGTCCGCCTGCGCGTGGAACCGGTGTCCGCCGTACACGTGGTCGCCCGTCGTGAATCCCTGGACACCGCTCCCCACGCCGTCCACCACCCCGGCGAAGTCGTTGCCGTTCCCGCTCGGCACGTCCCGTCCGAAGGAGGCGAGCGCTTCGGGTGATGACGCGAGCTTGTGGTCGACGGGGTTGAGCCCTGCGACGAGGACACGGACTCGGACCTCGTCGTGGCCGGGCACCGGGATGTCGCCCTCGACGAGGTGGAACACCTCGGGGCCACCGAACCGGTCGAACCGCACGAACCTCGCCATGATGCCTCCTCCGCCGGCTTCCGCCGACCTCCATGCTCACACGCTTCCCGGGCGAGGACCACCCTGGCCGCAGCGGACGTCACGCGCCGTTCACCCGGCCGAGCGAGAATCACGGGCATGGCATGGGTCGATGAGCTGCAGACGGCGATCACGGCGTGGTTGCTCGAGATCGCCGCGTCGGGCTGGGTGTTCCCTGCGCTGTACCTGCTGACGGTCGCCGACGCCTTCCTGGTCGTCCTGCCGAGCGAGACCGCGGTGACCGCGCTCGGAGCGATCTCGGCGTCGAGCGGCTCGCCGGACCTCGCCCTCCTCATCGGCGTGGCTTGGGCGGGCGCCGTGACCGGCGACGTGTCCTGCTACCTCCTCGGTCGGCGGATCGGGACCACACGGTTCGCCTGGATGCGGCGCCCGCGGGTCGCGGCCGCGATCGGACGTGCGGGCGTCGCGCTCGAGCGCCGCGCCGCTGCAGCCATCCTCACCGCGCGCTACATCCCGTTCGCGCGCATCGCGGTCAACCTCGTCGCCGGTGCGAGTGGCCTCCGCCCACGCCGGTACCTCCCGATCACCGTCCTCGCAGGGCTCGCCTGGGCACTGTGGAACGTGGGCGTCGGAGCCGTCGTCGGCCGGTTCCTCCCGGATCAGCCGGTACTCGCGACCGCCGTGTCGATCGTCGTCGCGGTCGGCCTGGGCGTGGCCGTCGACCGGATCAGCGCCGCCCTGGCCGCACGACGGCGACGGACACGGGCCTCACTCGACGAGCTCGCCCCGCGCCTTCTTGCCGACGATGGAGTGCCGGCGGCTATAGGCGAAGTAGATGATGAAGCCGAGCGCCAGCCAGACGAGGAACCGCACCCAGGTGAGCGTCGTCAGGTTGAGCATGAGCCAGACGCAGAGCACCGCTGAGAGGATCGGGAGGAACGGCGACCACGGGACGCGGAACGCGCGCGGCAGCTTCGGGTACTTCTTCCGCAGCACGATCACGGCGATGCTGACGAGCACGAACGCGGAGAGCGTTCCGATGTTGATCATCTCCTCGAGGATGCCCACGTCGGTCAGGCCGGCGATCAGCGCGACGAGCGCGCCGACGATGAGCTGCACCCGCACAGGTGTCTTGCGCTTCTCGGAGGTGACACTGAGTGAGCGCGGGAGCAGGCCGTCGCGGCTCATGGCGAAGACCACGCGGGCGAGGCCGAGCAGGAGCACCATGATGACGGTCGTCAGGCCGGCGAGGATGCCGATCGAGATCACCTGCGCGGCCCAGTCCGCGCCGACCGCGATGAACGCCGTCGCGAGCGAGGGGTCCTCAGCCTCGGCGAGGGTCGTGTACGGCACCATGCCGGTGAGGACGAGGCTCACGCCGACGTAGAGGACGGTCACGATGGCGAGGCCACCGAAGATGCCGCGCGGCAGGTTGCGCTGCGGGTTCTTGACCTCCTCCGCGCTCGTGGCGACGACGTCGAACCCGATGAAGGCGAAGAAGACGAGTGAGGCACCGGCGAGCAGACCGAAGACGCCGTACTGCGCGGGCGCGGCCCCCGTCATGAAGGAGAACAGCGACTGCGACCAGGCGTCGGACGCCCCACCCTTCGTCGGGACCTCGTCGGGGATGAACGGCGTGTAGTTCGCCGCCTTGACGAAGAAGGCGCCGACGACGATGACGAAGATGACGATCGCGACCTTGATGATCGTGAAGACACTCGCGACACGCGAGGACAGCTTCGTCCCGAGGACGAGCAGGGTGGTGAAGATCGCGACGATGACGAACGCGCCCCAGCTGACCTTGAGCCCGAAGACGTCGAGCTCGCTCGGCACGTCCCAGCCCCAGAGCAGGAAGACGTTGCTGAGGTAGATGCCCCAGTACTTGGCGATGACGGCGGCCGCCGTGAGCATCTCCAGGATGAGGTCCCATCCGATGATCCACGCGAGGAGCTCACCGAGGGTGGCGTAGGTGAAGGTGTAGGCGGAGCCGGCGACGGGCACCGTGGAGGCGAACTCCGCGTAGCACATGATGGCGAGGGCACAGGTGACGGCCGCGAGGATGAAGGCGAGCGACACGGACGGGCCCGCGTAGTTGCCCGCAGCTTTGGCTCCCACGGAGAAGATGCCGGCGCCGACCGCGACCGCGACACCCATGATCATGAGGTCCCAGGTGCCGAGCGTGCGCTTCAGGCTGCGCCCTTCGACGCTGGAATCCGCGAGGGAGTCCTCGATGCTCTTCGTCCGCCAGATGCTCATGGTGCTCCTTGCCGTGGTGCGGTACTTCGTGGCCTCGCGCGAAGCCGACTCTCGACCTTGCCAGATGCGGGCCCCCTGGTCGAGTCACGGACGAGTTTTTCTGCAGCTGTGGGGTTCCCGGTGGAACACGAACGGGCCGTCATCCGAATGGATGACGGCCCGTCACGAAGAAGCTCGCGGTGTCAGCGCCCTTCGACAGGCTCAGGGACCGTGGGTCCGGTGAGTCGCCGGAGGGTTCAGAGCTGCTTGCCTAGCGGCGGAGTCCGAGGCGCTCGATCAGCGAGCGGTAGCGCTCGATGTCGACGGCCTGGAGGTAGCCGAGGAGGCGGCGACGCTGTCCGACCAGGAGCAGCAGACCACGACGCGAGTGGTGGTCGTGCTTGTGCTCCTTGAGGTGCTCGGTGAGGTCCTTGATGCGGCGGGTCATGACCGCCACCTGGACCTCGGGGGATCCGGTGTCACCTGGGTGGGTTGCGTACTCCTCGATGATCGCCTTCTTACGGTCTCCTTCAAGCGCCATAGTGGTGATCCCCTCTCTGTTCGTTGCGCGGTGCCCGTCGCCTGATGCGTGGGCTCTCTTGATCCGCGGCCGTTCGACGGCAACCTTGTGATTCTAGCAGGTTCAGAGCGAGGGAGGTTCGCGGTGCGTCGAGCGCCGCTTCGCGTTCGCCCGCGCCTCCGCCTCGGTGGCTGCGACCCGGCGCCGACGACGCAGCACGAGGATGAGGGCGAGCGCGATGAGGTCCAGAACCAGGAAGGCGAGGAGTAGCCAGACCCAGAGCGGAGGTCCGGCACCGGCGCTCGGCGCAGGCTCGGCCGCGGCCTCCGCCGCCTCGGCCGTCGTCGTGGAATCGTAGACGAGCCGGACCGGGTCGCCGAGCGTGGCCCCGCCGTCGGCGTTCGTCGACACGAGGGCGAGGGTGATGTCGTACTCCCCCGCGTCCGCTCCGCGGAGCCACTGGGTCATGTTGATCCTGGTGGACCATCCGCCGTCGCTGCCGATCTCGATCGGCTGCCCGTCGAAGCGGAACTCGGTCGCCCCCGTCCCGCCGGTGGACTGCAGGTCGCACGAGGCGTCGTCTGCCGTCGAGCTGCTGAAGCAGGCCTTCGCCGAGTCGTAGAGGTCGATCGAGCGCCAGTAGGACAGCACGACGTCGGCACCCGCGTCGGCGGTGCCGGTGACGTCGAATCCGCTCACCTGCTCGCCGTCCAGGGTGTAGTCGACGCGGTAGACGGTGTCGCCGTCGGTCGGGCTCTCGATCGTGCCGGTGCCGGCGGCCGACGCGGGAGCGGATGCGGCGAGCGGCAGGACGACGGATCCGGCGCCGAGCGACACCGCCACCACGGCGAGCGCCGCGGCACGAGCGGCACGCTGCAGCAGCGGACCGAGTCGACGCGCTCCGGGGATCACCTGGCCACCACTCCCTCCGGCGACGCCGGACGGCGACGCACGCCACCAGTATCCCAAAGTCCGGGGCGCCGAGCCTGGGAACGACGGAGGCGGGGACCGCACCAGGCGGTCCCCGCCCACATCGGGGCGGTCGGGCGGAGTCGTCCGATCAGGCCCCGAGACCACCGAGCAGCTCGGAGAACGGGCGGTCGAGCTCGAACGGGTCCTCCAGGCGCCCGGAACGGTCCGAGGCCGCCACAAGGGCACTCAACTCAGCGGCCGCACGGTCGATCCGCGCCGGCAGTGCGCCGACCTGCGCGTCGCCCGTCCCCCAGTCCTCGGAGGCCGCGAACACGGCGGTCGGCACGGTCACCGCCCGCAGGTAGGCGAACAGGGGACGCACGGCGTATTCGAGGGCGAGCGAGTGTCTGGCCGACCCACCCGTCGCACCGAGGACGATGGGCACCCCGGTCAGAGCGGTCGGCTCCACCACGTCGAAGAACGACTTGAACAAGCCGGAGTAGCTGGAGGAGAAGATCGGCGTCACGGCGATGACGCCGTCTGCGCCGGTCATGGCTTCGATCGCCTCGGACAACCGCGGACTGGGGAACCCGGTCAGCAGGTTGTTCGTGATGTCCTGAGCCAGGTCGCGCAGCTCGATCGACGTCGTCTCGACGTCATAGCCGTCCTGCTCGAGGTGAGCCACGGTGGCGTCGCGGAGTCGGTCGGCGAGGAGGCGCGTCGACGACGGCTGGCTGAGGCCGGCCGACACGACGGCGAGCGTGCGCTTCGCGGTCATCGGGTCGCCCCGACCGCCGCCGCGCCGAACGCCGAACCGGATGCGACCCGGCTCGTCTCGACCGCACCGGAGCGCGAAGCGAGTTCCGCCTCAGCGGCTGCGACCATCGACGCGTGCGTCGGCGCCTCCGGAACGTCGGCCGGACGGTCCTTCGCGAACTCCTTGCGCAGCACCGGCACGACCTCGCCGCCGAGGATCTCGAGCTGGTCGAGCACCGTCGCGAGCGGGAGCCCGGCGTGATCCATGAGGAACAGCTGACGCTGGTAGTCGCCGAAGTGTTCGCGCATCCCGGCGTACCGGTCGATGACCTGCTGCGGGCTGCCGACGGTGAGCGGCGTCTGCTCGGTGAAGTCCTCGAGCGTCGGCCCGTGACCGTAGACCGGGGCGTTGTCGAAGTACGGCCGGAACTGGGCGACGGCGTCCTGCGAGTTCTTCGCCATGAACGCCTGACCGCCGAGTCCGACGATCGCCTGCGCGGCCGTGCCGTGTCCGTAGTGCTCGAACCGCTGACGGTACAACTGGATGAGGCGCATGTAGTGCTCCTTCGGCCAGAAGATGTTGTTCGCGAAGAAGCCGTCGCCGTAGTAGGCCGCCTGCTCGGCGATCTCGGGGCTCCGGATGGAGCCGTGCCACACGAAGGGCGGCACGCCGTCGAGCGGTCGCGGTGTGGACTGGAAGCCCTGCAGCGGGGTGCGGAACTGGCCCTGCCAGTCGACGTAGTCCTCTCGCCACAGGCGGTGGAGCAACGCGTAGTTCTCGATGGCGAGGTTGATGCCCTCGCGGATGTCCTTGCCGAACCAGGGGTAGACGGGCCCCGTGTTGCCACGGCCCATGATGAGGTCGACCCGGCCGCTGGCCAGGTGCTGCAGCATGGCGTAGTCCTCGGCGATCTTCACCGGGTCGTTCGTGGTGATGAGCGTCGTGCTCGTCGAGAGGATGAGGTCCGTGGTCTTCGCAGCGATGTAGCCGAGCATGGTCGTGGGACTCGACGGGACGAAGGGCGGGTTGTGGTGCTCGCCGGTCGCGAAGACGTCGAGACCGACCTCCTCCGCCTTCACGGCGATCGCGACCATCGCCTCGATGCGCTCGTGCTCGGTGGGCGTGATCCCGGTGGTCGGGTCGGTGGTGACATCCCCCACCGTGAAGATTCCGAATTGCATCGTGCGCTCCCACTCGTTCTTTCATGCATTTGCATGGATATCAAGGACAACGGCGTTCACACCCGCGCTATTCCCGGCCCGTTCGGCATCCTGTCCACAGCGCGCCGCGCGAGCCGGACGCCGTGTCAGCGGGCTATGGCAGGATCACCGCATGAACGGCTCACCGAACCCTTCGTCCAGCACGCCGACACCCGCCTCTCGGCACGTGTGCGGCATCGTCCCGCCCTGGTTGCTCGAGCGCATCGCCGGACTCGACGCTCCGCAGCTCGCTCGCGCCGCCAGTGCCGCGCGGTACTCGCTGCTCGCCACGCGACCATACCGCTTCCCCGAGCCCGGGTCGGAGCGGGCCGCCGATCCCGTGCGCGGCGCGACGGCCGGCAAGCGTCCGGTCGGCACCCCGGAGCGCAGCATCCACGACGCCGAGGGCACCGAGACCCTCCCGGGCACGCTCGTCCGCTCGGAGGGCGAGCCCGCCACCACCGACGCTGCGGTCTCCGCCGCCTACGACGGCCTCGGCGACACCCACGCCCTCTTCGCCGAAGCCTTCGCACGCGACTCCATCGACGGTCGCGGGCTGCCCCTGCTCGCCACGGTGCACTACGGCGACGACTACGACAACGCGTTCTGGAACGGCGAGCAGATGGTCTTCGGCGACGGGGACGGGGAGGTCTTCCGCAGCTTCACGAGCTCCCTCAGCGTCATCGGCCACGAGCTGGCCCACGGGGTGACGCAGTACACGGCGAACCTCGTCTACGAGGGGCAGCCCGGAGCGCTCAACGAACACGTGTCCGACGTCTTCGGCGCCCTCGTCGAACAACACGCGCGTGGCGAGGACGCGGCATCGGCGTCCTGGCTCATCGGCGAAGGCCTCTTCACGGACGAGGTCGAGGGCAACGCTCTGCGTTCCATGCTCGCCCCGGGCACGGCCTACGACGACGACGTCCTCGGCAAGGACCCGCAGCCGGCGCACTTCGACGACTACATCGAGACGACCGACGACAACGGAGGCGTCCACCTCAACTCCGGCATCCCCAACCGGGCGTTCGCGACGCTCGCCGTAGCCCTCGGCGGCAATGCCTGGGAGCGCGCGGGGCTCATCTGGTACGACACCCTCGTCGGCGGCCTGTCGGAGCGCGCCGACTTCGCGACCTTCGCCGCGGCGACGATCGCGGCGGCCTCCGCCAGGTTCGGTGTGGACTCGGAGGAGCACACCGCGGTCGGGCAGGCATGGGCGCTCGTCGGTATCGAGCCGTCCGCCTGAGCGTCGTGGCAGCGCCCGGCCTCGCGGAGTAGCATCGCGGCATGAAGGTCACGGTGACGAGGAGCGGCGGTGTCGCCGGTCTCACCCGACGCTGGGAGGTCGTCGTCGACGAGCAGCCCGACGTCGACCGATGGATCGTCCTGCTCGACCGCCTCCCGTGGGACGACACCCCACAAGGACCACCGGTCCCGGATCGGTACGTCTACCGCATCCGATGCGCCCCCAAGGAGGCCACCCTCGGCGAGCAGCAGCTCACCGGTCCCTGGCAGGAACTCGTCGAACGGGTGCGCGCCGTCCAGCCGCCACGCGACTGACGATTCTTCGCCCGGCACGCGACCCCGACGGCGTCAGTGCTGCGGGAAGCGCTCCGCGAGCAGTTCGATCGTCCGCTCACGCGCGGGCGCCGAGTTCGACGGCGTGCCCTCCCGTGCCGACCCGACGGGCGACACCATGACCTCGTCGACACCGAAGCGGTCGGCGAGACCCTGCAGCTCCGCCGCAGCCTGGTCGGCGTCGCCGATGATCCAGGCAGCGCGCATCTGCTCGACGAAACCGAGCTCGAGATCGCTCTGCTCGGTCGCGGCGGCCTCTTCGACGGTCGCGATGGGTCCGAGCGGCTTGCCGGAACGCAGTCTCGCCATCTGCTGCAGGTTGGGGAGCGCCAACGCCTCCGCCTCGGCGGCCGTGTCGGCGACCACGGCGTTCGCGGTCAGGAAGGTGCGAGGCGCGTCGAGATGTGCGGACGGCTGGAAACTCGACCGGTAGAGCTCGAGGGCCCGAGCCGTCCCCTGGCCGGAGAAGTGGTGCGCGAAGACGTAGGGCAGTCCGAGTGCTGCGGCGAGCGCCGCCGAGTAGTCGCTCGAACCGAGCAACCACACGTCCGGCACGCTGCCGGCCTTCGGCGTCCCCCGCAGGGCGTACTCCTCGCCGGAGGTCATCCGCACGCTCGCACCGTCGACGCCGAGGAGGGCGACGATGTCCTGCACGTTGTTCGGGAACCGGTCGACGTCGCTCGTGTTGCCGGACTGGCGGAGCACGGCGGAGATGACCGGGTCGCTGCCCGGTGCCCGGCCGAGGCCGAGGTCGATGCGGCCGGGCGCGGAGGCCTCGAGGAGCGCGAACTGCTCGGCGACGACGAGCGGAGCGTGGTTCGGGAGCATCACACCGCCGGAGCCGACGCGGATCCGCTGCGTGGCGGCGGCCAGGATGCCGATGACGACCGCGGGGTTCGTCGATGCCACGGACGGCATGTTGTGGTGCTCGGCCACCCAATACCGGTGGTACCCCAGCTCGTCGGCGCGCTTCGCCAGGGCGATCGTCGCGGCGAGTGCCGCAGCCGTGTCCTGGTCGGTGCGGACGGGGATGAGATCCAGTATCGAGAGTCGCATGGTCACCTTTCGTCGCGCTGCCGAACGGCGACAGACGCATCAGGGTGCAGCGCTCGGACGGCCCGACATATTCCGCCTCGGCGACCGCAGTGGATTCCCAGGGCGATCCAAGCCAGATGCCACACCTGACGCGTACGCTGGACGCCCGCGACCGTGAAGGAGCACAGCATGGGATTCCTCGATCGACTGCTCGGACGCCCCGAGTCCGATGGACCTGTCCAGGCGACGGGCGGCGGGAGCCCGGCCTCGGCCCCCGCGCGGACGGAGGACGAGATCGCCGTCGAACGCTACCGCTACCTCCTGCGGACCGCACCGCCGGAGACCATCGAACAGGTCCACGAAGAGGCCTTCACGAAGCTCACCCCCGAGCAGCGGGGCATCCTGTACCGACAGCTGTCGGAGGGCGCTCCGACCGGTGAGGCACCGGCGGACGACTCCCCCAAGGCCCTCGCGCGTTCGGCCACCCGGGCCGAGGTGCGGCAGCCCGGGACCCTCGAGCGGAACCTCGGTCCGCAGGGCGGCGGTATGGGCTTCGGGGGGATGCTGGCCAGCTCGATGCTCGGCACCATCGCCGGTGTCGTGGTCGGTTCGGCCATCGCGCAGGCGTTCATTCCGGACACCGTCGGAACCGACGCCGCAGCCGACGCCGCAGCCGATTCCGGCACCGATCAGGGTGGCGCCGAGGCCGGGGCGGGAGACGGCGCGGCGACCGACACCTCCGCCGACGGCGGTGGCTGGGGTGACGGTGGATTCGGCGACTTCGGAGGCGGCGGCGACTTCGGAGGAGGCGGCGACTTCGGGTTCTGAGCCCCACCGTCACCCTCGGCGCGCCGACGCGCGTCCGTCAGCGCCGCTGACCACCCGCGGTTCGCGCCGGAGCGGCCGTCCGGAGCTCCACGGCCCGTTGGGCGAGCAGTTCGATGACCGCTTCGATCCGTGCATCCCGGTGCGCGTCGTCGGATCGCTCCACCCACGTCGCGAGTTCCCGCTGTGCGCTGTTCGGCAGGCCGCGGAAGAACGACAATCGACCGGCGTCGTCGATCGCCTCCTCGAGGTCCGGCCGCAGCCGCACCACCGTGCCGGTCGCCGAGAGCGGCGCGGCTCCCACATCAGCGTGTCTGCCCATGCGGCAACGGTAGTGGGTCGGGCGGCAGCCGTCGAGCAGCTCGATCCTGACCGGCCTCGGCCGGCCCCTGAGCCTTCAGGCGGTCAGGCGAGTTCCCACGAGGCGACCCCACCACCGACGACGACGAACACCGGGTGCGGCTGCGGTCGCCAGACCTTCGCCCATCGGGACGCGACGTCCGGGCTGCGTCCGAGCAGGTGCCGCCGCAGGTTGCCCCATTCGTAGTCGAGCTGGCCGTCGGTCACGATGAGTGGTTCCCGGAGGACGCCGGCGCCGACGACACGCGCACGGTCGAAGACGATGTCGCGCTCCTGCGCCTCGTCGGCGACACCGTTGAGGTAGGCCGCGATCGCCTCCAACGGTTCGTCGGCCTCGAGGAAGCGCTGGAGCTGCGGGTGTGCACGGAGGCTCGATCCTGGCTCCTGGAGAACCCGCTGGGCGATCAGCCCTTCACGCCAGGACGACGTCAGCGCCTGGGCGTCGAAGTACCGGGGATGGATCGACCAGAGACGCATGTCTCCATCCTGCCCGAGGGCGCTGACAACCGACTCCGGGCAGCCCCTGCCCCTCACCGTGGAGCCCTGCCGCGACGCGCGTAGGCTGAGGTGCATGTCTGAGCGCGCCACATCCCGTCGCCCGATGCCCCGGTGAGCGCTGCACCCGGATCCGGCCGTCGCGGGCTCCTCGTCGATCTGAGTCCGCTCCGGGAGAGTCCCGCCTTCGCCCGCCTGTGGATCGGCGGGGCGATCACCGGGATCGGCGGCCAGATGACCATCGTCGCCGTCGGCCTCCAGGTCTACGACCTCACCGCGTCGACGTTCGCCGTCTCGCTCGTGGGCGTCATCGCCCTCATCCCGATGATCTGCTTCGGGCTCTACGGCGGCATGCTCGCAGACGCGTTCGACCGACGCACGGTCGCCCTGACGGCCGCCGTGGTCACGTGGGTGTCCACGGCGATCATCGCGGTGCTCGCCTGGAGCGGCTCTGAGGTGGTCTGGCCGCTGTACCTCCTCACGACGATCAACGCCGTGTCGACGACCATCGTCGGGACGACGCGGCAGGCGATCCTCCCCCGGCTGCTGCCGGCCCGCCTCCTACCGTCCGCCGCGGCGTTGTCCGGCATCGCCGCGGGGGTCATGGTGACGGTCGGACCAGCACTCGCAGGCGTCCTCGTGGCCGGCGTCGGATTCCGCTGGACCTACACGATCGACGTCGTGCTGTTCGTCGCCGCCTTCCTCGGAATCGCGTCGCTGCCGAAGATCCTGCCCGAAGGCGGCGTCAGTCGACTTCCGGGCCTCGCGAGCCTGGTCGACGGCTGGACCTTCCTCCGGACGGCCCCCAACGTCCGGATGACCTTCATCGTCGACATCGTCGCGATGACGTTCGGCAACCCGCGGGTGCTCTACCCTGCCGTCGGCACCCTGTTGCTCGGCGGCGGGGCGATCACCGTCGGGGTCCTGACCGCGGCCGGCGCGGTCGGCACCCTGCTGTCGAGCCTCGTCTCCGGACGACTCGGCCGGATCGACCGTCAGGGCCGCGCCATCGAGCGGGCCATCATCGTCTACGGGCTCGCCATCGCCTCCTTCGGCGCGGTCCTCGCGTGGGTCACGTGCTCCGGAACGGCGACGCACGATGCCGCCGACGCGAACCTGCCCGCCATCGTGATCGCGGCGATCGCACTCGCCGTCGCCGGAGCAGCCGACAACATCAGCTCGATCTTCCGGATGACGATCCTCCAGGCGGCCGTGCCCGATGCCGTCCGAGGCCGGTTGCAGGGCGTCTTCACCGTCGTCGTGACCGGCGGACCCCGCGTCGGCGACCTCTACATCGGTCTCGCGGCTTCGGCCTTCGCGCTCTGGGTACCGGCGCTCGCCGGCGGACTCCTGGTCGTCGTGCTCGTCTGGACCCTCGTCCGCTTCCAGGGGGCCTTCCGCCGCTACGACGCGCGGACGCCGACCCCGTAGCGCCTAGGCGGGGGCCGTGGCGATCGAGAAGACGTCGCGACCGCTGAGCGAGGCTCGGCCGGGCAGTCCCTCGAGCTCGAGCACCAGTCCGAGCCCTGCCACCTCGTACCCGGCGCGCTCGATGAGGCTGACCGCCGCGCCGCAGCTGCCGCCCGTCGCGAGCACGTCGTCGAGGATGAGCACGCGCGTCCCGGCCGGCAGCTGCTCGGTGCGCAGCTCCAGGGCGGCGGCGCCGTACTCCAGGCCGTAGTCCTCGCGGAGCACCTCACCCGGCAGCTTGCCCGCCTTACGGATGGGGACGAGTCGGGTGTGGGTCGCGTACGCGACCGCCGCGGCCAGCAGGAACCCACGGGCTTCGACACCGGCGACGGCGTCGAAGCGCCCCTCGAAGCGCGACGCCAGCTCGTCGATGATCGCGCGGAAGGCGTCGGCGTCGGCGAAGACCGGCGTGAGGTCGCGGAACAGGATGCCGGGCGTCGGGAAATCTGGAATGGTCGCCGTCAGGCGGTCGACGTACTGGGTTGCGGTGGTCATGCGGTCCTCGTTCGGTCTGGGAGACATGCGACACCCCTCGCCTCCGCGACGCGTCGGTCGAGGGAGACGAGGGGTGACCTGCGGATGGTTACTTGACGCCCAGGAGGTCGATCACGAAGACGAGCGTCTGGCCCGAGAGCTGGTGGCCACTGCCGGCCGGGCCGTAGGCGAGCTCCGGTGGGACCGTGAGCTTGCGACGGCCGCCGACCTTCATGCCGGGGATGCCGTGCTGCCAGCCCTGGATGAGGTTGCGCAGCGGGAAGTTGATGGACTGCCCGCGGCTCCAGGAGGAGTCGAACTCCTCGCCGGAGTCGTAGCCGACGCCGAGGTAGTGGACGTCGACGGTCGAGGAGGCCTGGGCCTCGTCGCCCTCGCCGAGGAAGATGTCCTCGATGACGAGTTCGGTGGGGGCCGGGCCCGTGGGGGCGTCGACCTCGGGCTTGGTGCGTGCTGAATCGGTCATGAGTCCATCCAAGCAGTTCCGCCCGATCGGTTCACGCGGATTTCGCTGAGCGCGTGACGCTCTCGCCCCGACGTCGGGTGGGGTGGTCGTGGCGCTGCACCCGGTACTTGGGGGTTGCGGGCCGTGGCACCCGGGTGCATGCTGGATGGACAGACCAACTCATCGCCCGGGCGACTCGCAGGCATTGCCGCAGCACCGGGCGATGAGTCTGTCCGGGGCGGTCGCCCGAGGAGCCGTCTCGCATCCCGTTCCGTCGTGTCCGGGCCCCCGCAGCTCGGACCGGTATGTCCACAACGCCCGCGCCCGATGCGCCTGCGATACCGTAGACGGGTGAAGTTCGCCCATTTCGTCGCCACAGACCACCAGCCGAGTACCCCCGCAGAGCCGCGGGTCCGACTCGCCGTCATCAGCGACACCGGGGCGGTGTTCCTCGACGAGATCCTCGAGGACGCCCCGCGCGACCTCCAGGAGCTCATCGAACGCGGCCCGGCCGAGCTGGACCGTGTACGGAGCTTCGTCGAGACCTCGCTCGCCCACGGTGTCAGCGGAGAACCCCTCGACGGGCTCGTGCACGCGTCCGCGGTCCTCCGTCCGCCGACGATCCTCGCGGTCGGGCTCAACTACTCGGCGCACTCGCAGGAGCTCAACCTCAAGACCGACAACGCCCCCACCATCTTCGGCTTATGGGCCAACTCGCTCACCGGTCACGAGGGCACCACGAGCTGGCCCGCGGCGATCAGCGAGCAGGTGGACTATGAGGCGGAGCTCGGTGTCGTCATCGGCCGGGCCGCTCGCGACGTCGATGCGGCCGATGCGCTCGGCTACGTGTTCGGGTACACCGTCGTCAACGACATCACCGCCCGCAACATCCAGTATTCCGAGGCGCAGTGGTCGCGCTGCAAGTCCTTCGACGGGTTCACCCCGACCGGCCCGGTGGTCGTGACCGCGGACGAGATCCCCGACCCGCAGGACCTCCACATCTCGACTGTCCTCGACGGCGTGACGCTCCAGGACTCCTCGACCAGCCACATGGTCCGCAGCGTCGCGACGCTCATCGAACACTTGTCGGGCTCCGCGACCCTCCTGCCCGGAACACTCATCTCGACGGGCAGCCCGGGCGGCGCGGGATACTCGCGCGACCCGCAGGTCTTCCTGACCGACGGCGCGACGGTGACCGTGTCCGTCGAAGGCGTCGGTTCGCTCACGACGCACTGCACGGTTACCGCCGGGTAGCCCGTCCCTCACAGCACACGACGAAGCCGTCCGGACCCTGGTCCGGACGGCTTCGCTGTCTGCCACCGCGTCGGTCAGCGACTCGGGTCGGAGTCCGCGCCCGGGATCGGCAGATCGATGATCGGGATGGCCGAGGTGACGGCCTCGATCCCCGAGAGCCGCGCGGGCGAGAGCTGCTTCGTCACCTCGTCGCGCGTCATGAGGTTGGCCTCGACCACGAGGTCCGCGACGTTGCGGCCCGTGAGCAGCGCGGTCTTCGCGAGCGCCGCAGCCGACTGGTACCCGATGAACGGGGTCAGGGCGGTGATGACACCGACGGACGCGCCGACCATCACCTCGAGTCGTTCCTCGTTCGCCGTGATGCCGTCGATGCAGTTCACCCGCAGCGTCTTGCACGCCTGCGCCATCCAGACGATGCTCTGCAGCAGCGAGTGGGCGATGACCGGTTCGAAGGCGTTGAGCTGCAACTGCCCGGCCTCGGCCGCCATCGTGACCGTCATGTCGGCGCCGACGACGCTGAACGCCACCTGGTTCACGACCTCCGGGATGACCGGGTTGACCTTGCCCGGCATGATGCTCGATCCGGCCTGCCGTGGCGGCAGGTTGATCTCGCCGAGGCCGGCCTGCGGACCGCTCGACAGCAGACGGAGGTCGTTGCAGATCTTGGAGAGCTTGATGGCGCTCCGCTTCAGGGTGCCGCTGAACGACATGAACCCGCCGGCGTCGCTCGTCGATTCGATGAGGTCGGGAGCCGTCGTGAGCGTGAGGCCCGTGATCTGGTTGAGGTGACGGACGACGGCTTCCGCGTAGCGCGGGTCGGCGGTGATCCCCGTCCCGATCGCGGTGGCGCCGAGGTTGACCTCGGCGAGCAGCCAGAGGGTCTCGTGCAGACGGTCGTAGTCCTCGGTGAGCGTCGTCGCGAAGCCGTGGAACTCCTGTCCGAGGGTCATCGGGACGGCGTCCTGGAGCTGCGTGCGTCCGACCTTGAGGACGTGGGAGAACTCGGCGGACTTGGCGCTGCACGAGTCGCGCAGCAGACCGAGCTCCGTCAGGAGGAACTGCAGCGAGAACGCGAGCGCGATCTTGATCGAGGTCGGGTAGACGTCGTTGGTGGACTGCGACCGGTTGGTGTCGTCGAGCGGGTGCAGGTACTGGTATTCGCCCTTGGCGTGGCCGGCGAGCTCGAGCGCGATGTTCGTGATCACCTCGTTCGCGTTCATGTTCGTCGACGTGCCCGCACCGCCCTGGATCACGCCGACGAGGAACTCCTCGTGGAAGTCACCGTCGATGATGATCTGGCACGCGCGGTCGATGAGGTTCGCCTTCGCCGGGTCGAGGACCCCGATCTCGGCGTTCGCGCGGGCGGCGGCCTGCTTGACGCTCGCGATGGCGACGACGAGGTCGGGGTAGACGGAGATCGGACGCTTCGTGATGGGGAAGTTCTCGAGCGCGCGTGCCGTGTGGATGCCCCAGTACGCGTCGGCCGGGATCTCCATCGAACCGAGGGAATCCGACTCCGTCCGAGTCTCGTCGCTGTTCGTCCTGTCCGCCATGTCGTCGTCTGCTCCAAGGGTGGTGGGGATGCTGCTGCTGGTGGTGCTGATCGTCACTCGTGGCTCCGTTGCCTGGTGGGTGGATGTCCATTCCAGCGTAGCCGGGTGCGATCCCCGATGCCGCTGCGGTGTCTCGGACACGAGACGGTCCCGTGCCTGCGGTTCAGTGCCCGTGCGTCACCGCTTGCGCGAGAACGCCTCGAGCCGCTCGGCCGGGCTCAGGGCGGCCATGCGGTCGACGAACGCCGCGCTGAAGGTGTCGGCGGTGGTGTAGTCGCCGAGCGGCACCGTGGAGTGGGTGATGCGGTCGTCGTAGACGTGGACGAGGTTGAACGACTGACCGCCGAACATCCCGTTCACCTCCGACGACGGGCGTGAGAGGTTCATCGAATAGCAGCTCGCGCTCGCGACCTGGACGGGGATGCCCGCGAAGGTGCTCGAGGTGGAGTAGTGCAAGTGGCCGCCCAGGATGGCGCGCACGTCGCTCCCCCGCAGCACGGCCTCGAGCCGGTGCTGATCGCGGAGTTCGAGGATATCGAAGAACGGGATGCTCGAGGGCACCGGCGGGTGGTGCATGGCCAGGATGCTGCCGAGGGGCGCCGGGGTGGCCAGGACCGTCTGCAGCCACTCCAGCTGGCTGTCCTCCAGCTCGCCGTGATGCCAGCCCGGGACGGTCGAGTCGAGACCGATGACGCGCAGTCCGCCCAAGTCCCAGACGGCGTCGAGCGGCTGCTCCCCCGCCGGGAGGTCGAGCAGCTCCGTCCGCATGACCGAGCGCTCGTCGTGATTGCCCATGAGCCAGACGATCGTGGTACCGAGGCGCTCGGCGACGGGCTCGACGCGCTCGCGCAGGCGACGGTACGCGTCGGCCTCGCCGAGGTCGGCCAGGTCGCCCGTGAACACCATCGCGTCGGGCCGGAGCTGCATGCGCTCGATCTGGCGGAGGGCCTGCTCCAGGTTGGCCTGCACGTCGACCGCGTCGTAGAGGCGTCGGCCGTCGGCCAGGAGGTGCGGATCGCTGAGGTGGACGATGACCCGGCCGGGTGCCGGGTACTGACCGAATCGGACGTCGGAAGTCATGGCACGAGTCTAGGACGCACCCCCGACGG
>NZ_CAUQHZ010000024.1:0-24026 GCF_963518075.1 uncultured Plantibacter sp. | reverse complement strand
CGAGGGCTGCCCGCAGCCGTTGGATCTCTGCGTATTCGTCCGAGAACTCCGCGAGGCGTGCGGCGTGCTCGTCGCTCGCGCGCATCGCGGTGAGGGTGGTCTCGTTCATGGGACAAGTCCACCATGAACCACTGACATTTCAGATGCTGAGTCGAGCCGGTTGTGTAAGTCTCCTCGTGTGCCCTTCGACAGGCTCAGGGACCGGGAAAGGGTTGCCCAGAGCCGGAGGGAAACCGGATGGACCTCCTCCTCCGGTCACTGCGGTTGTCGGAGTGCCTCCGTGTGCCCTTCGACAAGCTCAGGGGACCGGGGAGGGTGCTCAGGGACCGGGGAAGGGCGCTCAGGGGACCGGGGAGGATGCTTCAGAGGATCGGAGGAGGTTGCTCAGGGACCGGGGGTGCTCCGGACCGGGGAGGGTGCTCAGGGACCCGGGGGAAGTCGCGCAGGCGGCGGGAGAGGTCAAACGAAAGGAGGGCCAGCACCCGATGCTGGCCCTCCGTGACGTTCGTGGGTCAGAGCGGTAACCCGAATACCGCTCTGACCCGCCCCCGAACTCCTGCCCGCTTACCCTAGATGGAGCAGGAGCTGGTGAAGTGGTCTCGATGAGACTCAACTGTCGAGAATGATCATCCCCCATCAGGGGTACCCCCGACAGTCGGCACTATGGAGGACACGAACGGGGGACAGCACCGCGCGCCACGAGGGGCAACCGGTGGTCGTCCGCCCAGGCGGCTCAGCCCGTGAACGCGCGCCAGTGTCCGGGGCCCGCGGTGATCCCCGTACGGAGGTTCCGCCTCGTCCGCTCCCACGTCGACGGGACACGGGGCGCCGGGGCGGTGTCGGCGTCGCGCAGCGCCTGTTCGGCGATCGCGACGCTCAGCACCGCGGTCAGCGCAGCCAGTTCCTCGTCTGTGAGCGCACCGCGCACGATCCGCAGATCGATCGACGACGGCTCGGTCGTGCTCGGCTCGGTGCCGGTGCTCACAGCGGGATGTTCCCGTGCTTCTTGGCGGGCAGGCTCGCACGCTTCGTCCGGAGTGCGCGGAGCGCCTTGATGACCGAGACCCGCGTGGCAGCCGGCTCGATGACGCCGTCCAGCTCGCCGCGCTCGGCGGCGAGGAACGGGCTCGCCACGTTGTAGGTGTACTCGTTCGCGAGGCGCGTGCGCACGGCGGCGACGTCCTCGCCGGCCTCCTCGGCCCGCTTGATCTCGCCGCGATACAGGATGTTGACGGCACCCTGCCCGCCCATGACCGCGATCTCGGCCGTGGGCCAGGCGAGGTTGATGTCGGCCCCGAGCTGCTTCGAGCCCATGACGATGTAGGCGCCGCCGTAGGCCTTGCGCAGGATGACGGTCACCAGGGGCACCGTGGCCTCGGCGTAGGCGTAGAGGAGCTTCGCGCCGCGGCGGATGACGCCGGTCCACTCCTGGTCGGTGCCGGGCAGGTAGCCGGGGACGTCGACCAGGGTGAGGATCGGGATGCTGAACGCGTCGCAGAACCGGACGAACCGACTCGCCTTCTCGCCCGCTTCGATGTTGAGCGTCCCGGCCATCTGGGAGGGCTGGTTCGCGATGACACCGACCGACCGTCCCTCGACGCGCGCGAAACCGATGACGATGTTCGGCGCGAAGAGCGGCTGGACCTCGAGGAAGTCCGCGTCGTCGACGACGTGCTCGATGACGGTCTTCACGTCGTAGGGCTGGTTCGGCGAGTCGGGGATGAGGGTGTTGAGTCGGCGGTCCTCGTCCGTCGTCTCCAGCTCCACCTCGACGTCGAAGACCGTGGCCTCGGACAGGTTGTTGTCGGGCAGGAAGCCGACGAGGGTCCGGGCGTAGTCGAGCGCGTCCGGCTCGTCGCTCGCGAGGTAATGGGCGACGCCCGAGCGGGTGTTGTGCGTGTACCCGCCGCCGAGCTCCTCCATGCCGACGTCCTCGCCCGTGACGGTCTTGATGACGTCGGGCCCCGTGACGAACATCTGGCTCGTCTTGTCGACCATGATGACGAAATCGGTGAGAGCGGGGGAGTAGACGGCACCGCCGGCCGCCGGACCCATGATGATGGAGATCTGCGGGATGACCCCGGAGGCCTGCGTGTTGCGTCGGAAGATCTCGCCGTACTTGCCGAGCGCGACGACGCCCTCCTGGATGCGCGCGCCGCCGGAGTCGAGCATGCCGATGATCGGGACGCCCGTCTTCAACGCGAGGTCCATGATCTTGATGATCTTGTCGCCGGCGACCTCGCCGAGCGAACCGCCGAAGATGGTGAAGTCCTGCGAGTACACGGCGACCTGGCGGCCGTGGATGGTGCCGGTGCCGGTGACGACGGCATCGCCGTACGGCCGTGAGCGGTCCATGCCGAAGGCGGTCGTGCGGTGCCGCACGAACTCGTCGAGTTCGACGAAGCTGCCGTGGTCGAGCAGCTGCTCGATGCGCTCCCGCGCGGTGAGCTTGCCCTTCTTGTGCTGCTTCTCGATGGCGGCTTCGCCGCTCGCCGTCACGGCCTCGTGATAGCGGTTCTTGAGGTCGGCGAGCTTCCCGGCCGTCGTGTACAGGTCAGGGCCGGAGGTGGTTTCGTCGGTCACGCTTTCACCTTACCCGGTGGTCCCCCGGCCGACCCGTTGATGATCGGGTACAAGCGGCGCGCTGATCCGTTGTCGGCATCGTCCAAGCATGCCGGTGGGCGACGCGGGCACCGACGACCGGCCTCAGTAGGGTTGTGCTATGGATCTGCCCCTCGCCGCCGCCCTCGTCCCACGCCTCGAGATCCTCGCTTACGCCGGCTCCACCAACGACGAACTCGCCCGACGCGTGCGCGAGGACGGCGGCGCCGCGTGGCCGGACCGCGCGGTCGTCGTCACCGACGACCAGCGCGGGGGACGAGGCCGCCTCGGTCGCGTGTGGACGGTGCCACCCGGCACGTCACTCGCCGTCTCGGTCCTGCTCCGGCCGGTCACTCCGTCGGGTGATCCGCTCCCGCTGCAGGCCTACGGCTGGCTCCCGCTCCTCGCGGGTGCGGCGCTCGCGGAGTCGCTCCGGGAGCTCGGGGTGCCCGCCGACGTGAAGTGGCCGAACGACGTGCTCATCGGCGGTCGGAAGGTGTCCGGCATCCTCGCCGAGCTGCTGCCGAGTGGGGACGCGGTGATCCTCGGGACCGGTGTCAACCTCCGTCAGCGTGCCGAGGAACTGCCGACCGACCGGTCCACCTCGCTCGCGCTCGCCGGTCTCGTCGATCCTGACCCGGACACCGTCCTCGTCGGCTACCTGCGCGCGTTCGGCACACTGTACGACGCCTACCTGGCGGCGTGCGGTGACGCCGAGGCCAGCGGGCTCCGAGCTGCGGTCACCGAGCGATGCGTGACGTTGGACAGCTCGGTGCGGGTGGAACTCCCCGGCGGCGACATCCTGACCGGGACGGCCGAGCGGATCGACGCCGACGGGCGGCTCGTCGTCCGACCGACCGACGGTGGTGCGCCGGTCGCGGTGGCGGCCGGCGACGTCACGCACGTGCGCTGAGCGTTCCCGCCTGTTCGGTGAGGGACCGGCGTGCGAGTACCGTCGCGCCGGAGACGGCTGCCGGCATGACCAGCACGGACAGGACCGGCACGAGGAAGAGGACCGCGACCGTCATCCCGAAGCCCAGGGTGCGGGCGCGTCTCCTCGCGAGGGTCCGGCGGCGGTCGCGCAACGACAATCCCCTCGCGTCGAACGCGTAGCCCGTCAGCTCGAGGGCGAGGAACCAACCGCTCACGGCGAGCCCGAGCACCGGGACCACCGTCTGGCCGACCACCGGGACGAAGCCGAGGAGGAAGAGGACGGCCGCCGTCGGGATGGTGAGCATGAGCAGGCCGAGTGCCCGGGTGACACCGGTGAGGAGTCCGCGCCAGGCGGACTCACCCGACTCCGGAGGAGCGTCGCCGAGGGTGCGTTCGACGTCGGCCCAGATCCGCTCGTAGAAGGGGTCGCCGACGAGGAGCGTCGCTGCGGCGTAGGCGTACAGCATCACCACGACGGCGACGGCCACCAATGCCACCGCTGCGGCCACCCGGATGGACGAGCGGTACGGCTCGTCCCAGGTGTCGGCGAACGGTGTCGCCCAGTCGACGATCGTGGCGGCGTTGACGCCGAGGAGGACGAGCAGCGCGATGAACACGACGCCCACGATCGCGGCGGGGACCATGCCGAGCAGCATGCGCTTCGGCGAGGTACCCCAGAGGCGGAACCCGCCGAAGAGGATGCCGATCCCCTCGAGGAACGACCCGACGACGCCGGGGTGCTGCGCCGTCGGTGCGGTGCTGTCGGCCGGTTTCACGCCTTCATGCTAGCCGGGCGGCCGATGCACGCATGCTCGGGATCGCCGACGGGCGGGGAGGGAGCAGGCGGCGGGTTGCCGCGACTGCTAAGAATGGGAGTATGGCTGATCCCGGTATGACGGGGCCGGGCAGGCCGGCTCCTCCCGCGGCGGCGACCGAACGTGTGGTCGCACGCCTGCGTCCGCATGCCCGGCGGCTCCTGCTCCCCGCCCTCCTGCTCATCGCGGTGAGCGGCGCCGGAGCGTACTTCTTCGGCTCGTTCGACCTCGAGTGGCAGAACTGGGCCGTCCTCATCGGCGGCGGGGTGATCGTGCTGGTCGCCTGCGTCCTGCCGTTCATCGCCTGGCTGTCGGTCCGCTACGTGATCACGACCCGGCGACTGATCGTCCGTCGCGGGTTCTTCGTGCGGACGCGCCAGGAGCTCTACCACGCCCGCGGCTACGGCATCACGGTGCACAAGAGCTGGGTGCAGAGCGCCTTCGGGAGCGGCAACGTCCGGGTGACGAGCGGTGGCGAGGTGCCCGTCGTCCTGCGGGACGTGCCCGGTGCGGTCCTCGTCCAGAACGCCCTGCACGAGCTCGTCGCGGAGAACCAGAGCATCGCCGCGCCGTACCCGGCAGCTCCGCCTCCGATGCAGCAGCCACCGGTCCGACGCTGACCGGTGCGGGGCGCGCCCGGCCGGTACGATGTTCGAGTCGGGGCACCCGCCGATCCGCCTCAGGATCCGCCCGTCCCGCCTGCCGAAACGAGACCCGCCGGCCGGTCGCCGGAGAGCTGGAGTGAACCCATGAGCATTCGCGTCGGAGTGATCGGCGGCGGTCAGCTGGCCAGGATGATGGTGCCCGCGGCCGTGAACCTCGGACTCGACATCCGGGTGCTCGCCGAGCAGGAGGGCATGTCCGCCCGGCTCGCCACCGTCGAGGTGGGCGACTACCGCGACGCCGACACGGTGCTCGCCTTCGCCGAGACGGTCGACGTCATCACCTTCGACCACGAGCACGTGCCACAGCAGGTCCTGCGGGCGCTCGTCGATGCCGGTGTCCAGGTACACCCGGGACCGGACGCGCTCGCCGTCGCCCAGGACAAGCTGCTCATGCGCGAACGCCTCACGGAGCTCGGACTGCCGGTGCCCGACTGGGCGCGCGTGCACGATCAGGAGGAGCTCGCCGCCTTCCTCGCCGAGCACGGCGGGAAGGGCGTCGTGAAGACGCCACGTGGTGGCTACGACGGCAAGGGCGTCCGCGTCGTCCACGGACCGAACGAGGTCGACGACTGGTTCACGGCGCTCTCCGAGGACGCCAACGGCGGAGCACTGCTCGTCGAGGAGCTGGTGTCGTTCCGGCGCGAGCTCGCCCAGCTCGTCGCCCGGCGCCCGTCCGGCGAGGTGGTGCCGTGGCGCGTCGTCGAGACCGTCCAACTCGGCGGGGTGTGCAGCGAGGTCATCGCTCCGGCGCCCGGCTCGGCTGGTCGGCTCGCCGACACCGCGGAGGAGATCGCCGTGACCGTCGCGACCGCGCTCGGGGTGACGGGCGTCCTGGCCGTCGAACTCTTCGAGACCGACGACGACCGCCTGCTCATCAACGAACTCGCCATGCGTCCGCACAACAGCGGGCACTGGACGCAGGACGGCAGCGTCACGAGCCAGTTCGAGCAGCACCTGCGGGCCGTCCTCGACCTGCCCCTCGGCTGGACGGGCTGCCACCGCGATTGGACCGTCATGGTGAACGTCCTCGGCGGGCCCGCGGAGGGGACGCTCGACGACCGGTACCCGCAGGTCCTCGGTGCGCACCCGCTGGCGAAGGTGCACAACTACGGCAAGGACCCGCGCCCCGGGCGTAAGGTCGGCCACGTCAACGTGGCCGGCGACGACCTCGACGACGTCGTGTACGAGGCACGGGCCGCCGCGGCGTTGCTCGGAGCCGAGAACGCCTGACCGCCCTTCGACAAGCTCAGGGGCCGGGTGAGGGCCTCAGGGACCGGGTGAGGGCCTCAGGGACCGGGTGATGCCCTCAGGGACCGGGTGAGGGCCTCAGTGATCGGGCGGGGAGCCCGGGGATCGGTGACCGGTCCCTGAGCCTGTCGAAGGGCCCTGCTCACGAGCCCGCAGCGCCTCAGTACACGTCGCGGATGTAGCGCTTCTCGCGCTTCAGCGTGTGCACGTACTCGGCCGCGGCCTCGGTCGAACGCCCGCCGTGTTCGGCGATGAGCTCATGCAGCGCCTGGTCGACGTCCTTCGCCATCCGTGAGGCGTCACCGCAGACGGCGAAGTGGCCGCCCTCCTCGAGCCAGGCGTAGAGCTCCTTGCCGTTCTCGCGCATCCGGGTCTGGACGTACACCTTCTCGCGCTGGTCGCGGGAGAACGCGAGGTCCAGACGGTCCAACACCCCTCCGGTGAGCAGCTCGCCGAGTTCGTCCTCGTAGATGAAGTCGTGCGCTCGGTGCTGGTCGCCGAAGAACAGCCAGTTCCGACCCGTCGCCCCGCGCTCGCGGCGCTCCTGGAGGAACGAGCGGAACGGCGCGATCCCGGTTCCCGGGCCGACCATGATGAGCGGTGCATCGTCGTCCGACGGCACCCGGAAGCCCGCGTTCGCGGAGACGAAGATCCCGCTGGTGGCACCCTCCGCGACCCGGTCGGCGAGATGCGTCGACGCGACGCCGCCGTGCAGACGGTCGCCGACCGCGTACCGGACGCTCGCGACGGTGAGGTGCACGCGCCCGTCGGCCGCCAGCGGACTGGACGAGATCGAGTACGCGCGGTGCTGGAGCGGACGCAGCACGTCGAGGAGCGAGGCGGCGTCGAACCGGACCGCGGTGGAGCGCAGGAGGTCGAGGATGTCGCGGTCGCGCAACCAGGAGTCGAGCGTCTCCGCCTGGGCGAGGGCGAGGATCCCCGCCAGCTCCGAGCCCGGCGCGCGGTCGGCGAGCTCGGCCACGAGGTCCTTCGACGGGGTGCGGATCTCGAACCCGTGGGTGAGCCGGTCCGCCAGGGTCGAGCCGTCGACCGACTCGTCCGCGGTCGCGTCCAGTTCGGCGATGATGGCGTCGACGAGCGCCGGGTCGTTGCTCGGCATGACGCCGAGGGCGTCGCCGGCCGCGTATTCGATACCGCTGTCGCCAAGGTCGAACTCGTAGTGCCGGATCTCCTTCGACGAGGCGGGCCCGGACAGGACGCGGTTGACGGCGAGGGTCGCGCCGTACGGCGTCTTGCGGGTCCACGGTGAACGCGTGCGGCCTGGCTTCTTCGCCGGTTTGGCCGCCGGCGCGGGAGCGGGTGCCGCATCGGCGTCCGTCGGGGCGAGGGCGCCGAACAGCGACAGCGCCTGCGTGGTCCACGCCGCGGCGGGCTCCTCGTAGTCGACGTCGCAGTCAACGCGGGCGAGGATGCGTTCCGCGCCGAGCTGCTCCAAGCGCGTGTCGATGAGCTTGCCCGCCTGGCAGAACCCGTCGTATCCGGAGTCGCCGAGCGCGAGCACGGAGAACTTCAGGCCGTCGAGGCGTGGTGCGGTGCTCGCCTGAAGCGTCTCCCAGAACAGTTCGGCGTTGTCGGGCATCTCACCTTCGCCGTACGTGGAGGTGATGACGACGACGTGTCCCATCGTCGGGAGCCGGTCGACCTCGACGTCGTCGAGCCCGATCGTCGTCACCGCCACGCCGTAGCCGGAGGCGGCTCGGCCGAGATCCTCCGCGATGGCCTCCGCGGTGCCCGTCTGCGTCCCGACGAGCACGTGCAGGGCGAGCTGCGGCGTGCGGCCACCTGCGTCGGTGGCGTCGATCGCGCTGGAGCGGACACCGGCCAGGAAACCGGCGAGCCAGACACGCTGCTCGGGGCTGAACGGTGCGTCCGCCGGGATGAACGGGTCGTCGGCGCTGCTGCCGAGCGCGGCGAGCGCCTCGAAGAGCACCGGGCTCGATCCGATCGCCGTCGGTGTCCGTGTCTCGGTCATGATCCCCTCCGGGCCGGGCGCGTTCATCGGCCACCCGCCAGCGTCAGTTCGGCCAGAGCGGCCGATGCAAGGAGTGCTTCGGTGCCACCGGTCGCTGCGGATCGGGCACGGTTCTTGGCGTGCTGGTGCATGATCCACCCCGTGGTGCCCGGGTGGTCGATCGACCGCACGTTCCGTAGCCGCAGGGCCTCCGTGTAGTCGTGGAGTCGCTTCGCCGCGATCATGGCGGCGAGCGCCCCGTCGTCGTACCGTTCGAGCAGCTCTCGAGCCGCCCGTTGCACCCGCTGCATGACGAAGAAGTCCTCGGTGAGGATGAGCGTGCGCACGCTCGCCTGCACGAGCGGGTGCGACGGGTCGTCGACGCCGGGTGTGCGGGACAGCGCGACCTCCTGGGCGAGCTTCAGCACCGTGTAGCTCGTGAGGAGCGCGTAGACGTCCTGCGGGTCCGCCGCCGGTTCGCCGAGTCCGGGGGCACGACCGCCGCGGACCGGCCGGCGGTCGCGGTAGTCGAGCTTGAAGGTGCGGAGCTGCTGTGCCGCGAGGGCCGCGCCGAGCTCGTCGAGGAGTTCCTTCCGGCTCTTGGCCGCGAGGATCGCGTCGCTGTCCTGGTAGAGGAGCAGTGCGCGGGGCATGCCGAACACGAACTGGTGCCTCGCCGTGTCCCACTCGGCGAGCAACCGGGAGGCGAGCGGCGAACCGGTCGCCTCGACGTGCCACTCCAGCAGCAGGAGCACGGCGGCCTCGTGGAACGCGGCCTGCTCGCCCTCGGTGATCGATCCGAGGAGGAGCGAGTCCGCGCTGACCTTGCTCGGCAGTTCGCCCCGCGGATCGTACTGGTAGACGAAGCCACCGCTCATCCCGTTGCCGAAGCCGATGCCGAAGCCGCCGAGGTTCAGCACGGCGCCGTTGGTCATGTACTCGCAGGCGTAGTCGCCGACGCCTTCGACGACCGCGGTTGCGCCCGAGTTGCGGACGGCGAAGCGGTCGCCGGCCTCGCCCTGGACGAAGGTGCGTCCGCCGGTCGCCCCGAAGAGCGCGAAGTTGCCGATGAGGACGTTGCCGCCGTCCTCCGAGCTGCCGCCGCCGGGGGAGAGGATCGCGATGGTGCCACCGGAGGCGCTCTTCCCGACGCCGTCGTTGCAGGTGCCGGTGTGCCGCCAGTGCAGGCCGTCGACGCAGAACGCCGCGTACGACTGCCCCGCGGAGTGTTCGGTACGGATGGTCACGGTGTCGGCGGCGAGCGAACGGTGGCCGCGGTCGTCGGTGACGACGGACGGGATCGCCGCCGTCTGGGCGTCGTCGAGCTCGTGGTTGAGGATGCGCTCGAGGTCGATCGCGAGCTGCCCGCCCACGGAACGCCAGCGGTTGCCGAGGCGGATCCCGCCGTCGGCGTCCTCGGCTCCGAGGTCGAGCGTCGTCCGGCCGTCGTCGAAGAGTCCTGCCCGTACCCGCTCGATGAGGGCGTCGTCGAGCGTGAAGTCCTTCTCCAGGTAGACGGGGTCGGTGACGACGACCTCGGGGACGACCGCGAGCATGGCCCGCAGGTCGAGGTCCGCGACGGCGGCCGGGTGGTCGACGAGGTGGAGGAGGTCGGTGCGACCGCGGGCTTCGCGGAGCGAGCGGAGGCCGAGGATGGCGAGCCGCTCGCGGACGTCGTGCGCGATGTTCAGGAGGTACTGCGCGAGCGCGCGTGGGTCGCCGTCGAAGGTCTCCGGGTTGGTCGTGAGACCGGCCGGGCACTTCACGTTGCAGTTCTTCGCCATGACGCACTTGAGCATCATGAGCGCGGTGGTCCCGAACTCGAAGCTGTCGCCGCCGAGCAGGGCGGAGATGACGACGTCGCGACCGGTCTGGTGCGCGCCGGAGCAGCGCAGGGTGACCTTCGACCGCAGACCGTTCGCGCTGAGGGCCTGGTGGACCTCGGCGATGCCGATCTCGGCGCTGCGTCCGGCGTACTTGAGGCTCGTCACGGCGGCTGCGCCGGTCCCTCCGGTGTTGCCGGCCACGTTGATGACGTCGGCACCGGCTTTGGCGACGCCGACGGCGATCGTGCCGATGCCCTCGGAGGAGACGAGCTTGACGACGACGCGGACCCGTGCCGCCTTGCAGTCGTGGATGAGCTGCGCGAGGTCCTCGATCGAGTAGGTGTCGTGGTGCGGCGGCGGCGAGACGAGCTCGATGCCGGGCGTGCCACCCCGGGCGGCGGCGATGTCCACCGTCACCTTGGGAGCCGGGAGCTGACCGCCCTCGCCGGGCTTCGCGCCCTGGCCGATCTTGATCTCGAGCTCCTGGAGCATCGGGTCGGCGAGGTAGCCGGCCCAGACGCCGAAGCGCCCGGAGGCGAACTGCTTGATGCGTGAGCCGCGGATCGTCCCGTAGCGGGACAGGTGTTCGCCGCCCTCGCCACTGTTCGACATCCCGCCGACCATGTTGGTGCCGTGGGCCACCGCCTCGTGCGCGGTCGCCACGAGCGCGCCGTGGCTCATCGCCCCGGATGCGAGGGATCGGGTGATCTCGCTCGCCGGCTGGACGAGGTCGGTCGAGATGCTCTCGGCACCCTCGACGAGCATCGAGAAGTAGTCGTCGGCGGACCCCGTCGCCTCGACGATGAGGTCGCCACCGGAGATCCAGTGCCCCGTCACCTCGCCGCCGAAGCGGTGGACGTAGTACTCGCCGAGCGCCGAGACCCGGGTGAGGTCGCCCGCGAGCGGTCCCGTGAGCTGCAGCCGGTGCCGACCCTGCTCGGTCCGCGTCGCGCGCAGGCCGCGGACGACGATCGAGGAGTTGCCGACGGGGCCGAGCCGATCGAGCTCGCGCGCGAACTCCTCCGGGGTGGTCAGCCGGGTGATGTCCTCGGGCAGCACGAGCACGTCGCGGAGGGCGGCCGGGCGACGGCGCCGCTCGGTGGTCATCGACTGGACGAAGGAGCGGTAGCCGGGCGTGATGGTGAAGGCGTCGATCTCGTCGTCGTCGAGGGCGTCGAAGGAGGTGTGCTGGTAGGCGTCGTCGTCGATCCCGAACGCGTCCTCGAGGTTCCCGATGGTGTGGAGGCGTAGCGGGTCGTCGCCGAGCGTGCCGCCGTCGCGGTCGACGGCGGTCGTGCCCGCTCGCGGCAGCTGCACGGGCTCCTCGGTGAGGTCGACGAAGCCGCGGACCGCGGTCGTCCCGTAGGAGTGGCCGGCGCCCTCGGCGCGTTCCTTGAACAGGCCGAGGAGCGGGACGTCCGCGTCGCTCGACGTCGTCAGGGCGCGCTGGTGCCAGGCGCTCGCCGTCCGGGCGATCCCGGCGAACCCGACGCCACCGACGGGGGCGCGGAGGTGCGGGAAGGCGCGCGCGAGCACGGGGTCGCTCGTGTCGAGGTAGTTCGGTTCGAAGAACTCACCGCCGATGTAGCTCTCGACGGTGCAGAGGCCGACCCGGCCCATGGTCTTCAGGAGCGACTTCTCGGCGGCGTACGCGAACCGGCGGAAGGCGGCCTCGACGTCGTCGGGGTGCTGCTGTTCGGCGCGGAGACGGACCGCGAGCGGGTGCACCGCCGACGCACCGAAGCCGAGGGCGGAGGCGACGTGGTGCGAGGACGGCAGCTGGCCGCTGTCGACCACGAGCGACACGCGGAGCCGGAGGCCGTCGTCGATGAGTCGCTGGTTGACGGCCGCCACGACGAGGATGAGCGGCAGGGCGGCACCCTCCGCGTGGACGCCGCGGTCGCTGAGGATCGCGATGCCGCCGTTCTCTGCGGCGAACCCGGCGACCTCCGCGGCCACGCGCTCGACGGCGGCCTCCAGCGCGTCGGCGTTCGCCTGCGCGTCCACCTCGGGCCGGAAGAGGATGTCGAACCACGCGACCGGCGACTCGTGCTGAGCGCTGAGGCGCCGCAGTTCGTCCTCGCTGACGATGGGGGATCGGAGGACGAGCTGCTTCGTGCCGACCGTGCCGCTACCGGGCTTCGGACCGAGCGCGACCCGCAGGGTCATGCCGTCAGCCTCACGGATGCTGTCGAGCGGCGGGTTGGTCACCTGGGCGAAGCGCTGGGAGAAGTACTTCGCCAGGCCGCCCTCCTGGTCGGACAGGGCGTTGATGGCGTTGCCGTAGCCCATCGCCGAGATCCGCTCCTTGCCCGAGGCGAGCATCGGGTCCGTCATGAACCGGAAGCTCTCCTGGTTGAGGGAGTAGGCGACGTAGCGCTGCACCTGGCTCAGCCCACCGCGGTAGGCGAACGCGTCGTCCGCCGAGGCCGTCGGTGCCGACACCGGGACGCCCCGGTCCTCGAGCGCGTCGAGGTCGGTGGCCGATGCGGCGAGCATCGCCGGGTAGTCCTTGCGTGCCGCGAGGAGCTCGAGCGCCTCGCCCGTTCGGAGACGCGTGCCCGTGCGGTGGTCGTAGGCGAGCATACCGCCGGCCTCGATGCGACCGCGGTGGACCACCTTGTCGTCCGGGAACGGCAGCTGCCCCGCCTCGGAGGTGACGCAGAGGTAGTCCTTCGTCTCGACGCTGCGCAGCGGGCGCAGGCCGAGGCGGTCGAGCCGGGCGCCGACGGTGGTCCCGTCGTTGAAGATGAGCGCCGCCGGGCCGTCGTTCTTCTCCTCGACGAGCGAGAAGTACTCGAGCATCGCCCGAACCTCGCGGCTCAGCGTGCGATCGTTCTCCCAGGCCGGGGGCATGACCGATACGACCGCCTCGAGCAGTTCGAGTCCGTCCTCGACGACGCGGCTATGCAGCGTCTGGTCGAGGCGGGAGCTGTCCGACTGACCCCTGGCCCGGATGATCTTCCGGCCCCGCGATGCCGCCAGCGCCGTCTCGGACAGACGGTTCTTGCGGTCGGTGTTGAGCTCGCCGTTGTGCGCCATGAGGCGGAAGGGCTGTGCCATCGACGGGTGGGGAGCGGTGTTCGTCGAGAACCTGGTGTGGAAGGCGAGGGTCCTCACCCGGTGCAGGGGATCGGCCAGGTCGGCGAAGTAGGGGATGACCTCGCCGGAGTTGAGGCGTCCCTTCAGGACCTGCGTGCGCGTGCTGAGTGACAGCGGGTACAGGCCGTCGAGGGTGAGGTCCGTGTAGGCGGTGGCCTCGATCGCGAGCAGGGCCGCGTGCGCGCGCCGGTCGAGGTCCTCCGTGGAGGCGTCGTCCGACGGCTCGAAGATCCACTGCCGGATCGGCAGCTGGTACTGCACGGCCTTCGGGCGCAGGACGGCGTCGACCGTCGGCACGGCACGGGCGAGCAGCACGGTGAAGCCGGCCTCGGCGAGCGAGCGTTCGATGAGCGCCTCGGCGTCGCCGATCCGACCGTGGTCGACCGGGAGGAAGACGTTCGCGACGCCGAACCGCCCGGCGACGAGCGGCTTGCCGACGAGGGAGCTGAAGAAGTCGACCGAGAGGTCGATCTGCACGCCCGCTCCGTCGCCGACACCCTCGGAGGACATGCCGCCGCGGTGGGGGATGGCGCACAGGGCGGTGTCGCCGAGGGCGATGACGTCGTGGCTCTGCACGCCGTCCTTACGGGTGATGAAGCCGACGCCGCAGTCGCTCTTGTCGGTCTGGCGATCGACGAGGTCGGGCAGGGGCGATGGTGCTGCGGTGCGCGGGCGCGGTGGAACGGAAGACGAGATCACGACGGGGTACCCCTCGGAATGCGGGCGCTGGACGGCCCGGAGACGGTGAGATGACGGGACCGGATCTACGTCGCTGGAGGCTGGGTCCGTGTCGACGCGGGCGCTGGGTGCGGCGGCCGTCGTCTGCATGAATGGAGGTGTTCCGATCCTAACCGGGCCGTCCCGCCCACTCAACCGTAACGAGCCGAACCCGGCCGATCGGCGTAGGCTGGGTGTTTCCGGTACGTATGGGACACGCCGTGAGCGCTCCGGCGGCTCCCGTCGACGGCCCATCGCGCAGCGCCCGGATGCGCTGCGGGGCGGCTCACGAGCCGGCCCGTGGTGGATCGGATCGCGACCGGACGACCGATGTGCAGCCAGCTGCATGTTTTTCGGACCAGAATGGTGAGATGACGACAGAGCACACGGCTGCGACCGGTCGCGGCTTCGCGCACGCCAAAGCGATCCTGCTGGGCGAGCACGCCGTCGTCTACGGTTCTCCAGCCGTCGCCCTGCCCATCCCGTCGCTCCGGGTCGAGGCGACCGCCCGGCGCATCGACGGGGCCTCTGTCCTCGACACCGAGATCTCGCTCGGCCCGCTTGACGCCTCCGATCCGCTCGGGACCACCGTCCTCGAGACCCTCGCGCACGTCGGTGCGGCCCCGGCCGGCGTCGAGGTCGTCGTCCGCGGGACGCTCCCGATCGGACGGGGCCTCGGTTCGAGCGCCGCAGCGGCCAACGCGATCGTGGACGCCGTCGCCGACCTCCACGGTGTGGCGCTCGACGACGCCGACCGGTTCGAGCTCGTGCAGCGCGGCGAACGCGTCGCCCACGGGACGCCCAGCGGTCTCGACGCCCGGGCCACGAGCGCCTCGACACCCATCCTCTTCACCGCCGGCCGGGTCGAGCATCCGCCGATCCGCTTCGGCGGCAGCTTCGTCGTGGCCGACACCGGTGCGCGCGGGTCGACCCGGAAGGCGGTCGCCGACGTCCGCACCTTCGTCGAGCTGCACCCCGAGCGCGGCCGGACGCTCCTGGCCGAGCTCGAACGCGGGACCCTGGCGGGCGTCTCAGACCTCGCCGCGGACCGCCGCGACGACCTCGGGACCCGCATGAACACGGCGCAGGTCGTCCTCGACGAACTCGGCGCCGGCCACCCCGCCATCACCGCGCTCATCGAGGTCGCCACGGCGAACGGCGCCCTCGGCGCGAAGCTCACGGGCGGCGGGCAGGGTGGATGCATCATCACCCTCGCCGCGGACCCCGCGTCAGCCCGACGCATCTCGCAAGCCCTCCTCGAGGCCGGAGCACTCGGCACCTGGACGATCGACGCGGAGGACTACGCGTGACCCTGACCCCGCAACAGCACGCCGAGACCGCGTCGGCCGACGGCGCCGCGACCGCGCTGGCCAACCCCAACATCGCCCTCGTCAAGTACTGGGGCAAGCGGGACGAGGCGCTCATCCTCCCGTGGACCGGAAGCCTCTCACTGACCCTCGACGCGGCGCCCACGACGACGACGGTGCGACTGACGGACGCAGCCGACGACGTCGTGCTCCTCGGCGGACGAGCCCTCGAGGGCACCGCCCGCTCCCGCGTCACACGCTTCATCGACCTCGTGCGCGCGCTCGCCGACCGAGACGAGCGCGTCACCGTCGACTCCCACAACGAGATCCCCACGGGCGCCGGCCTCGCCTCCTCGGCCTCCGGCTTCGCTGCACTGGCGCTCGCCGCATCGACCGCGTTCGGACTCGACCTCGATCGCCGTGCCCTCTCCCGGCTGGCGCGCCGTGGCTCGGGATCGGCCTCCCGCTCGATCTTCGACGGGATCGCCGTCTGGCACGCCGGGCACGACGACGAGAGCTCCTTCGCCGAGGCGGTGCCCGCGCGCGGACTCGAGCTCGGCATGGTCCTCACCGTCCTCGACGCCCGGGCCAAGTCGGTCTCCAGTCGCGACGGCATGCGGCGCACGGTCGACACCTCCCCGTACTACCCCGCCTGGGTCGAACGCACCCCCGTCGAACTCGAGGAGATGCTCGCCGCGATCGCCCGCGCCGACTTCACCGCGGTGGGCACGATCGCCGAGCGGAACGCGATGCGGATGCACGCCACGATGCTCGGCGCCGAGCCGCCGGTCAGGTATTGGGGACCGGCGAGCGTGGAACTGCTCGATCTCGTCGCAAACCTCCGAGGCGACGGCCTCGAATGCTATGCGACGATGGACGCCGGCCCGAACGTGAAGATCCTGTGTCGAGCCGACGCGGTCGACGAGCTCGCGACTCGGATCCTCGAGGCGCAGCCCGACATCGGCGTCATCCCCGCCAGAGCCGGACGGGGCGCGAGGCTCATCACCTCGGAGCCCGGCGGATCGGCGGGCGAGCAGACAACGGAAGGAGCGCGATGATCGAGATCAAGGCGCCCGGCAAGCTCTTCGTGGCCGGCGAGTACGCCGTCGTCGAACCAGGACACCCCTCCATCCTCGTCGCGGTCGACCGGTGCGTCACCGTCCGACTCGAAGCGAGCGAGCACGAGGGCCGCATCTTCTCCGACCAGTACGGCCGAGCGCCCATCATCTGGCGTCGCAACCGCAACGGGGTCGTCGTCGAGCACGAGGAACGCCCGCTCGACCACGTCCTCTCCGCCGTGAGCACGATGGAGACCCTCGTCGCCGAGCTCGGCGTGGCGCAGCGGTTCTCCGCGCTGTCCATCACCAGTGAGCTCGACGACGCGAGCGGCAGGAAGTTCGGCCTCGGCTCGAGTGCCGCCGTGACGACCGCCACCATCCGCGCCCTCGACGAGTTCTACCAGCTCGACCTCACCCGGACGCAGATGCTCAAGCTCGCGATCCTCGCCACCATCGACGTCGCGCCGGCAGCCTCCGGCGGCGACCTCGCGGCGAGCATGTTCGGCGGCTGGCTCCGCTACACCTCACCCGATCGGGCTCGGCTGCGCGAGGTGCGCCACCGAGAAGGGGTGCTCGCCGCCCTCCGCGACCCCTGGGCCGAGCTGGGACTCGAGCGACTGTCGCCGCCGACCTCGCTCCGGCTCCTCGTCGGCTGGACCGGCGAGCCCGCCTCGACCACGCGTCTCGTCGACGAACTGCAGTCCCGCAAATGGGCGGAGACCGCCCACTACACCTCGTTCCTCGCGGCCAGTCGCGCCGCCGTCGACGCCCTCACGATCGGCTTGAACGACGAGGACCCGGCCCTCGTGCTCGGTGCCGTCCGCTCCGCGCGCGCGACGCTCGCCGGTCTCGGACGCGACGCCGGTGTCGACATCGAGACCGCCGCGCTTGCTCAGCTCTGCGACGCCGCCGAGCGTCTCGGCGGGGCGGCCAAGTCGTCCGGTGCCGGTGGTGGCGACTGCGGGATCGCGTTCATCGGCCAGTCCGTCTCCACCGCCGCCCTCGAAGACGACTGGTCGGCGCACGGCATCGAGCGGCTCCCGCTCACGGTGCATCCGCCGACCGGACTCATCGACGCCGCCCACAGCCCGTGGGGGCCGTCGGAGATCAGCCGTACCGACGACGACGCGGTCGAATCCATCAGATCCACCTACGCTCGTGCCTTCGCCGAGCAGCACGACGTCCTCCGGGGCGGAACGGAACACCACGCATGAGCAACGAACCCGACGGCGTCGCACCGGTCCCACTCAAGTGGATCGGTCCGCTCCACCTGAGCGGCAACGTCATGGAGGGCGAGCAGGAGGTCCCGCTCGCCACCTACGAGAGCCCGCTCTGGCCGTCGGTCCGTCGGGGCGCCCGCATCTCCTCCATGGTCCCCGGCGGCATCCGCGCGACGCTCGTCGACGAGCGGATGAGCCGCTCCGTCCTGTTCGAGGTCGACTCCGCCGGCGACGCCCTGCAGGCGCTCCGCGAGATCGAGCGCAGCCTCCCCGAGCTGCAGGCCGTCGTCGCACAGTCGAGCCACTTCGCAGAACTCATCGAGATCAACTCGCAGATCGCCGGCAACCTGCTCTTCCTGCGCCTCGAGTTCCGCACGGGTGACGCGTCCGGGCACAACATGGTCACGCTCGCGGCGGACCGTCTCATGCCGTACATCATGGAGCGTTGGCCGATGCTCCGGTACGGCTCGATCTCCGGCAACTTCTGCTCCGACAAGAAGGCGACCGCGGTCAACGGCATCCTGGGTCGTGGCAAGAACGTCGTCACCGAGATGACGATCCCGCGGGCGATCGTCGAGCGGTTCCTGCACACGACGCCCGAGCAGATCGTGCAGCTGAACGTGCGCAAGAACCTCGTCGGGACGATCCTCGCCGGTGGCCTGCGGAGCGCGAACGCCCACTACGCCAACATGTTGCTCGCGTTCTACCTGGCGACCGGCCAGGACGCCGCGAACATCGTCGAGGGCTCGCAGGGCGTCACGCACGCCGAGGTCCACGACGGCGACCTCTACTTCTCCTGCACCCTGCCGAACCTCATCGTCGGCACGGTCGGCAACGGCAAGGGGCTCGGCTTCGTCGAGGAGAACCTCACCCGCCTCGGGTGCCGAGAGGACCGTGAACCCGGCGCCAACGCCCGGCGACTCGCCGTCCTGTGTGCTGCCGCCGTCTGGTGTGGCGAACTGTCACTCCTCGCCGCGCAGACGAACCCCGGTGAGCTCATGGCCGCCCACCTGAAGCTCGAACGTAGCGCGCAGACCGCGGCCGGCGCGCCCGCCTGACCCTCCCACCGCACCGGGGGACCGGTGCATCGTCGACGCTCGAACGGAGCACCCCGCACGTGAACACCAACCAGACCACCAGCCCCGCCGTCGGCATCGACGACATCGCCTTCGCGACCGGTGCGAACCGCATCGACCTCGCCGAGCTCGCGGGGCGCTTCGGCGTCGAGCCCGCCAAGTACTACGTCGGTCTCGGCCAGAGCGAGATGAGCGTCCCGGCCGCCGACGAGGACATCGTGACGATGGCCGCCGCAGCCGCAGCGCCGATCATCGAACGGCACGGCAGCGACCGGCTCCGGACCGTCCTGTTCGCCACCGAGTCCGGGATCGACCAGTCGAAGTCCGCGGGCGTCTATGTGCACCGGCTGCTCGGCCTGCCGCAGGCGGTCCGCGTGGTGGAGCTCAAGCAGGCCTGCTACTCGGCCACCGCGGCGCTGCAGTTCGCGGCTGCACTCGTGGCACGGAACCCCGAGGAGACGGTGCTGGTGATCGCGAGCGACATCGCGCGGTACGAACTGCACTCCAACGCCGAGCCGACGCAGGGCGCCGGGGCCGTCGCCATGCTTGTGGCCGCAGATCCGGCCATCCTCGAGCTCGAGACCGCGACCGGCGTCTACACGCAGGACGTCATGGACTTCTGGCGCCCGAACCACAGTGCGACGGCGATCGTCGACGGCAAGCTGTCCATCTCCGCCTACCAGGACGCCATCGAGGGGGCCTGGGCGGACTACCGGTCACGCGGCGGAGCGGACTTCTCCGAGGTCGACCACTTCTGCTACCACCAGCCGTTCACGAAGATGGCCATCAAGGCGCACCGGCACCTGGCCAAGTCGCTCGGCGCAGGGCGCACCCAGGAGGAGTTGGACGCACAGATCGAGCCGACGACCGGGTACAACCGTCGGATCGGGAACAGCTACACGGCCTCCGTGTACCTCGCGCTGCTCGCGCTGCTCGACGGTGACGACGACCTCACCGGTCGGCGCATCGCGTTCCTCAGCTACGGATCGGGTGCGGTCGCGGAGTGCTTCAGCGGCATCGTGCGTCCGGGCTACCGCTCGGCTCTGCGGAGCGACGTGAACCGTGCGCAGCTCGATGCGCGGACGGTCGTCGACGACGCCCGCTACCTGCAGCTCCTCGAGGACGCGGCGTCGGCCGACGTCCACGACTCCGACCGTCCGCGCGAGACGGGTGCGCCGTTCCGTTTCGCGGGCGTCGTCGGCGACCGCCGGCAGTACGAGCCCACCTCCGCCTGACCGCTCCGCGCCCCGGCTGTCTTGGGTGGTCGCCAGCGCGGTGCGCTGACGTCACCGCGGGTCGGGGACGTGAGCGCGGGTCTCCAGAGGGGCGCGCTCTCGCCTGTGCCTCGCGGTCGTGCCGGTTCCCCGCGCTCGCGTCAGCGCACCGCGCCGACGCCGGGTTCGACACCCTCACGTCAGCGCACCGCGCTGGCACTCCACCCGATCGCGGACTGGTCACCCCCGGGAGGTGGCGGCTCGGATCCGGTCGACGAGGAACGGGCCCAGGGTCCGCGACCAGGTGGCCGTGATGTGGTGCAGATCGCGATAGACGAGCACGTTCCCGACGGCGAGCGGGCAGGTCCCTGCGGCGCAGTACAGCTCGCCGAGATCCACGACCGGCACGGCGCCGTCGGTCATCGCCGCCGTAGCGGTGTTCAGGTCGAACGTCGGGTACGCCTCGGCCACGGGGAAGGCGCACGCCCCCGCGATGAGCTCGGCGGCGCTCGCGCGGTCGACGCAGGCCGCGGCTTCGGTCGGCACGCGGGGATTGTCCCGCAGCACCACGATCGACGTCCCCTGCTCGAGCACCGGTGTCCATGCGGCGAGCGTCGCGCCTCGGATCGCGGCCTGTTCGGCCACCGAGGTCTCGTCCGGACTCTTGGAGGTCACCAGGATGATGTCGTACGGCCGCCCACCCGTGAACGCCTCCTGCATGAGCGTCCGCCGGGCGTCGCAGGCCGCCGAGTCGTCGGGTCCCGGTGCCCGCCACTCACAGCCCTTGCCGACGTACACGTCGAGCCGCCAGTTGCGTGCCTCGAGCTGGTCGACGAGGCCTGGGATGAGCATCGTGGCGTGCGAGTTCCCGGTGAGCGCGACCCGCGTGGCGTCCGGGCGATCCGAACCGAAGGTGCAGCCGGGGAAGTCCGGCGCGTCGGCGGCTGCGGAACACCGGAAGGTGTCGCCCGTGTCGTCGGTCCGCACCGACAGCGGCGGCAGGAGTTCATCCGCCAACGCCGGATTGGTGCAGCCCGACACGGCCGCATCGGCACCGAAACACGGCTCACCGTCTGCGACGTAGGCGTCCACGGTGCTCGCGAGGGTGCGTTCCTCGGCGGCGACGGTCAGCAACCCCGCCGTCGGGATGCAGAGCACGAGTGCGGTCGCCGCGCTGGCCGACAGGACGGTCCGTGCGGGGCGGGCGTGCGCGAGGACGGGGGCTCGTCGGACGGGGTCCTCGACGAACCGTTTCGTCAGCGCGGCGAGGACCACGGCGACGACCAGGAGAGCGGCCGCGATCGCCCAACCGAGCGGGTCGTCGAGCGCGACGGGCACGCCGAGCACCCACGGTGCGACCACGATGAGCGGCCAGTGCCACAGGTACAGCGAGTAGGAGAGATCGCCGAGCAGGAGCGACGCACGCGTCCGTGCGAGGGTCGTCACGGACCACCGGTGGGTCGACGACCCACCGACGATCACGAGGAGCGTCCCGAGCACCGGGAGGGCGGCGGCGATCCCGGGGAACGCCGTCCGCTCGGTGAAGGCGACCAGCGCGACCGCCAGGACGACGACGCCGAGGACACCGGAGGCCGTCCGCCAACGGGTGCGGTGCACGACCACGACCGGCCCGAGCAGCGCGAGGAGACCGCCGGCCGCGAACTCCCAGGCACGGGTCGGCGTGGCGAAGTACGCCGGTGCCGGGTCCGCCGCCGTGTACAGGATCGAGCACAGGAGTGAGGTGGCACCGATGATCCCGAGCGCAACACCGAGGGTGCGGCGGAGGTCCGACGGTCGACGCCTGGCGAGCCACACGCACAGCACGACGACGAGCGGCCAGCCGAGGTAGAACTGTTCTTCGACGGAGAGCGACCAGAAGTGCTGGACCGGTGACGCGGCGCTGCCCTGTGCGAGATAGTCCACCGAGCTCCCGGCCAGGAACCAGTTCTCCCAGGAGGTCGCGCTCGCCACGGTCTCGGTGAAGAACTGCGTCCAGGCGCTCGGCGGAGCCAGCCGCCAGATGAGGACGGCGGTCACGGCGAGCACGAGTAGGGCGGCCGGCAGGAGCCGCCGGATCCGGCGGGCCCAGAACGCCTGGAGATCGACGCGTCCCGTCGCATCGGCCTGGCGTGCGAGGTGGCTCGTGATCAGATACCCGCTGACGACGAAGAACACGTCGACGCCGACATACCCACCGGGCAGGAGGCTCGACGACAGGTGGAAGACCACGACGGACAGGACGGCGATCGCGCGGAGCAGCTGGATGTCGGGCTGCGTGCGCGGAACCGCTCCGAGGAGGGGAGACGCGCCGGTCCGCTCCTGCACCTGCCTCACGCGATCTCCTCCGCCGTCCGGGTCGACGGACGGCGGGCTCAGCGTAGGGAACGCCGGTGACGCACTCGTGGACTGCAGATGACCGGTTCGCTTCGGCTTCAGGTGTTCACGACGGACGACCGCCGATCGGGTCAGCCGACGTTCGCGCCGAAGAGCAGGCCGAGCACGTAGGTCGCCGCGGCCGCCCCGTATCCGATCGCGAGTTGCCGCAGTGCCCGGCGGAGCGGTGGACCGCCGGAGAGGAGCCCGACGACGGCGCCGGTTCCGAGCAGGGCCACCCCGACCAGGAGTGCGGCGACGAGCAGTGCGGCGACACCCTGCAGCCCGAACAGGTAGGGCAGGACCGGGATGACGGCGCCCGATGCGAAGAAGCAGAAGCTCGAGAGTGCAGCTCCGAGCCCGGTCCCGATGGCCTCGTGCTCCAGCGCGGCACGGGCCTCGCGCTCGTAGGTCCCGGCACCGACGCGGGCCAGGACGTCCGCGGCGTGGGCCTCGGCTTCCCCGACGTCCATTCCGCGTGCGCGATACACGAGGGCGAGTTCGTTCGCGTCGACGTCGAGGTGGGGGAGGGCGTCGTCGGCCGCCGGGTTGGGCCTGGACGCCTCGAGCAGTTCCCGCTGCGACCGGACCGAGACGTACTCGCCGGCTCCCATCGACAGCGCGCCCGCCAGGAGGCCCGCGAGCCCGGCGGCGAGGACGACGCCGTTGCCGACGCCGGTGGCGCTCATGCCGATGACGAGTGCGAGGTTCGAGACGAGTCCGTCGTTCGCTCCGAACACGGCCGCCCGGAAGGTTCCGGACAGGCGGTTGCGTCCACGGGCGGCCAGGCCCCGGACGACCTCCTCGTGGATCTGCTCGTCGGCGGCCATCCGCTCGGTGGCCGCGCGTTCGGTCGCGTAGGGCGAGCGTGACTCGGCACGCTGGACGAGCGCCAGGACGAAGACGGATCCGAACCGCCTCGCGAGCCAGCCGAGCAGCCGGGTCCGCAGGTCACCGCGTTGCGGCTTGCCGACGTCGTCGCCGAGCAGGGCGATCCAGTGCGACTCGTGGCGTTTCTCGGCCTCGGCGAGCGCGAGCAGGATGTCGCGCTCCTCACCGCTCCGCCGACCGGCGAGGTCCCGGTAGACGGCGGCCTCGGCGCGTTCGTCGGCGAGGTATCCGCGCCACCGCCGCAGCTCGCGCTGGCTCGGTGGCTCATGGCGTGCTGCGGATCCGTCCGCGGTCGACGTGCTCATCCGCCGATTCTCCCAGACACCGGTCGATCGGGGCGCTGCGCGGTCCGGAGGCGTCCCCGGACCGGGGCGGCCTCCGGCGAGGGCTTGTCCGCCACCTGCGGTGCGTCATGAGCTGATCTTCAGCCGCCGCGATCTACGATGGTGCTCATGCCCGAGAACTCCGCCCCGTCCCTTGACGCCCCGCCGCTCGTCGGCGTTGTGATGGGCTCGGACTCCGACTGGAACGTCATGAGCGATGCGGCGCAGGTGCTCCGCGACTTCGGCGTGCCGTTCGAGGTCGAGGTGCTGTCGGCCCACCGCACGCCCGAGAAGATGATCGCCTACGGCAAGGCCGCCCATGGCCGTGGCGTGAAGGTCGTCATCGCCGGAGCCGGCGGCGCGGCGCACCTTCCTGGGATGCTCGCCTCCGTGACGACCCTGCCGGTCGTCGGCGTCCCGGTGCCGCTCTCCCGCCTCGACGGTCTCGACTCGCTCCTGTCGATCGTGCAGATGCCCGCGGGGGTGCCGGTCGCGACCGTGTCCATCGGCGGCGCGAAGAACGCCGCACTGATCGCCGTCAAGATCCTCGCCACGGCCGACGACGCCCTGCACCAGGCGCTCGTCGCCTACGCCGAAGCCCTCGCCGACTCGGTCGAGGAGAAGAACCGGAACCTCAAAGCGCAGCTATGACGAGTGCAGCCACCGCCGCGAAGCCGATGCGGTA
>NZ_CAUQHZ010000023.1:0-29388 GCF_963518075.1 uncultured Plantibacter sp. | reverse complement strand
CCGGCGGCGGTCGGCGACCCCATCGGCTACGCCATCATCGCGGCGAACACCGGCACGCGGACCCTCACCGGCACCGCGATCACCGCGTCACTCCCGGAACTCTCCGAGTTCGTCGTCGAGTGGCCGGGCGCAGCGGGCGTCCTCGCTCCGGGTGAGCAGGTCCGCGTCACGACCGGGTACGCCATCACGGCGGCGGACATCGAGCTCGGGTCGGTCACGAACGTGGCGACCGCGCGAGGGACCGGGCCTGACGGCGTCGACGTCGACAGCAGCGCCTCCGTGTCCGCCGAGCTGAGCAGCACGATCGTCACGCCGGACCCGGACCCGACCCCGGATCCCACGCCGACCCCGGAGCCCTCCCAGTCGCCCGCTCCGGGAACGGTCGCCCCGGCACCCGGTGCGACCACCGGTGACCTCGCGAAGACCGGTGTCGAAAGCGGCGCGCTCACCGGACTCACCCTCGGTGCACTGCTCCTGTTCGGTGTCGGCGCCGCGGTGCTCGCGGAGACGCGCCGGCGGTCACGCGCCGCAGCAGGCGCTGAGCGGAACGCGTAGACGCATCAGCTGGTGCAGCGGAGGGCGGGTTGTCGACAACCCGCCCTCCGCTGTGTTCCCGGAGCGACTCCGCTCGTCGGCTTGATCGCCGAACGGCCGCCCAAGCTCGAATCCCGATCAGGCCTTCGGATCAGGCCTTCGGGATGAGCGGGATGACGTCGCGGCTCGGCGGAACGACCTCGCCGCTCTTGCTGCCACCGATGACCTTGCCCTCCGGGCGGTCGTAGACGAGGTCGAACTCGGTCTCATCAGTGCGCACCCAGGCGCCGATCCAGCCGGTCGCCGTCTCACCGGCCGGTGTCGCCTGCAGCAGTGAGTACCCGGCCGACGCCATCGGAGCCTTCAGCTCTTCGGGCGTTCCGAGGCCGAGCGTCACATAGTCGAGGTTGACGGCACGGGTGGTGACGGAGACCCGGTGCGGGAAGACGCTGCCGCCGTACTCGTCGCCGGCTTCGAGTCGGACCTGGACGAGCATCGGACGCAGGCCGTCGGTGGTGCCTGCAGGCGCCGGGAAGTCGTCGACCATCGCGAGGGCGGTCACCTTCGTACCGTCGACGTCGTCGGTGAGCGTCTGCTCCTGGAGCGGCGTGCTCGGCGGCTGCGACACCGACGGCGTCGGCGAGGCGGAGGATCGGTCCGCGTCCGACGAGGAGCCGGTGGAGCAACCGGTGAGGGCGATGGCAGCGATCGTGAGAGCCGCGGCCAGGGTCGTTCGACGAGAACTGATGCGCATGACTCAATCCTGTCAGACACGCCCAGGTGCGATCCGTCGCCGGATGGTCGGGCGCGGGCGACGCGGGCGCACGGAACGGCCATGTGGCGTTGCAGTCCCGTGCGACCGCGATGCACGCGTTCGATCCAGCCCCTCAGACAGCGCCACCGAAATAGACCTCGACCTCCTGGACGGTTCCGTCCACGACACGAGTCGCTTCCAGGTTGCGGTACGTCTTCCCTTGCACGACGTACTCGTAGCGGTGGAGGACGATGCCGTCGGTCTCGACGATCTGGAGCGTCACGCCCGGGGTGTCGAAATGGTCGGCGGTCGGGAAGCAACGCTCGAGCCAGGTCGCTCGGTCGAGGTGGTCGTCCTGCGGGCTGGTGAAGACGAAGTCCGCATGCATGAGCGCCTCGGCAGCAGCCCGATCCTGCTCGCGGAACGCCCGCATGAACGCCAGAACCGTGTCGATCGCCGATGAACGCATGCGGTGATCCTACGCGCGGGCATGGCGCTGCGGTCGGGGAAGATGTCCGCGTGGGCCCTTCGACCCTTTCAGCGACCGGCTGCCGGCGTTTCGACCCCTGCGCCGGTCGCGGGGCCCGCTTGAACCTCCCGCAACGCTCTTCGATCACCGAGGAGACTCGGTCCCTGAGCTTGTCGAAGGGCACCCCGAGCAAGCATCAACTGTGGGATAAATTCCCAGATCAGGATCTGATTCTTTGGCCGTTCGGGTGTCAGTGGTCCGTGTTTGGATGGACCCATGACCAGCACCGCACCGAACCCGCTCACCGCCGCCGCGGTCGGGTTCGATGCGGTCTGGCAGAGCGCGCTCGATGCGATCCGTCCAGGCGTCGGTGTCGCGGAGCAGCTCGAGAACATGAACGACGAGGCGATCCTCCGCGTCCTCGACGAGCTCGGTGCTGTGCAGCATGCGGTCGAGGTCCTCGCCGCACGCGTCACCGGCGCGATCGCGTTGCGCCCGTCGCCTTCCCGCCTTGACGGCACCCTGGTGCGCGCCGCCGGTTACGCCAACCCGGGTGTCATGGTGTCCGAGCGGTGGCGGGTGGCACGCGCCCGAGGCGCGGCGATCGCGGAGGTCGGTGCCGCCATCACGCGGCCCCGCGGGTTGCTCGGCGAGCTGGAGGAATGCCCGTTCCCAGCAGTCGCGGCATCGCTCGAACCGGCCGCCAGTCTCGAGTCATTGAACCCCGACGTGGTCTCGGACGACCCCAACCCGTCAACCAGCACCGGCACACCCAGAGCACCCCTGAGCGTCGACGGTGCCGCGGTCATCGTCCGGGAGCTCCGCAACGCCGGCCGCATCTGCACCAGAAGCGAACTCGAGACGGCCTCGGTCATCGCCATCGAGCACGCCGCCCACGCGCCCCTGCAGGACGTCACCCGCATCGCCAAACTCGTCCGCACCCGCCTCGACCAAGACGGCCGCGAACCCCGCGACGAACTCCTCCGCCGCGCAGAACGCTGCACCATCCACGAACTCCCCACCGGCATGACCCTCCTCCGCGCCGAACTCGCCCCCGAAAGCGCCGCCTTCATCCGCGCCGGCCTCGACGCCCTCATCGGCGCCACCACCCGCAAACCCCACTTCACCAACCCCGACACGGCCGACCCCGCCGACCAACCCGACGACTCCGGTCACCCCATGCCCCACGGGCCCACCCTCATCCCCATCGACCGACGACGCGCCATCGCCCTCACCGAGACCTTCCGACACCTCGCCGGCTGCAGTGGCGCCGCCACCGAACTCACCCCCGTCACCGTCATCATCCGCACCGACCGAGACACCCTCGAAACCGGCCTCGGCACCGCCACCATCGACGGCATCGACGAACCCATCGGAGCCGGCGCCCTCCGCCGCCTCGCCGCCGACGCCAACCTCATCCCCATGATCCTCGGCGGCCCCTCCCAAGTCCTCGACCTCGGCACCAGCACCCGCCTGTTCACCCGCGGACAGCAACTCGCCCTCGCCGAACGCGACGGCGGCTGCGCCTGGACCGGCTGCACCCACCCACCATCCTTCACCGAAACCCACCACATCACCTGGTGGTCCCACGGCGGCCCCACCAACCTCGACAACGGCATCCTCCTCTGCCCCTTCCACCACCACCGCATCCACGACGACCACTGGACCATCACCATCCAAAACGGCATCCCCTGGTTCATCCCACCCAGCCACATCGACCGCCACCAAACCCCCATCCGAGGCGGACGCATCCACCTCGCCGCCTGAACCAAGGCACCCGCCCGCCCTTCGACAAGCTCAGGGACCGAAACCGGAACCAGCACGCGTCGACGCCGCATGGGCACCGCTCCCCATCGCGGGTGGACAGCCGACCTCGGTACCGTGATGGACGAGCCGACGGTCGCGCGGGTGCCGTGTGTTCAGCTGCGCGTCGCGACCGACACCCGAAGAGGAGCACACATGATCATCTGGACCCGCTGGGGCATCGTCGTCTTCCTGATCTTCGGGCTCTCCGTCGGCGCCGGCTTCCTCATCAAGGCGATCGTCTCCCCCGACGGCGGATCGGCGCAGTCCGGGGTGTTCGTCGGCATCGGCTTCCTGCTCGGCGCCGTCGCGTGCTGGGCCTTCGGGAAGTTCGCGCTGGCGAAGCTTGATGCACCGCGGCCGGTCGTCGTGTGGCAGCAGCTCGCGCAGCCGTACGTCAACGAGCACGGCATCACCGTGAAGCAGGAGGCCGTGCCCGTGCGCCACCCGCAGACCGGCGAGCAGCTCTACAGCCGCCCGAGCTCCACACTCTTCTTCATCCCCGTCCGCTTCTGGGCGTACGTCATCGCCGCGCTGGGTGTCGTCACGATCGTCGTGAACGTCGTGCGCGGCTGACGCTCAGCCCTGGCGACTCTTCCACCGCGGGTTCTGTTTGTCGATGACGAACACCCGCCCACGGCGGCGGACGATCTGCGACCCCGGCCTGCCCTCGAGCGACTGGAGTGATGCGCGGACCTTCCTGGTGACCTCCTGGTGATCACAGGGCGTGCTACCTTGTTGAGAACAATTCTCAATAGAACGCACTGTAGACCCATCGACCAGGAGAACCCGCCGTGACCACGCCTCGCATCCCGCTGACCGTCACGCTCGTGCTCGGCACCTGTCCGCCGGAGCGTCGCACCGTGGCTCGACAGATCGCCGGTCGATCCGCGGCGCTCGTCACGATCGAGCGACAGGAAGGCACTGAGAGCGCCCGCCCCGACATCGACGACGCGATCGACGCCGTCGCGCGTCACCCGCTCGCTCCCCGGCACCTCGTCCTCGATTGCGGGAGCACGGTCCGCCCGGTCGACGCGGTCTCCGCCGTCCTCGGGCACCGCGACACGGCCGTCCTGGACGCCGTCGTGACGGTCGTCGACGCAGCCCATCTCCTACACGACCTCCAGGACGACGAGTGGGTCACCCACGACGAGGACGGCGACACGGCCTACACCGCACGGTCGATGATCACCGTGGAGCAGCTCGAGTACGCGGACACCATCGCCGTCGCCGGCCGACGCGGCGTGACGCACGAGCGACTCGCGGTGCTCCTCGCTCTCCTCAGCCACCTGAACCCGACGGCGCTGACGCGGATGGTCGAGCCGGTCGCGGCCCGGCCACGGGCCACACCCGGCACTCCGGCGACCGCGAGCAACCGCGAGCCGCTCGCCCGCTACCGCGACTCCCCGTTCGAACTGGACCGTTTCAGCACGTCCCCCGGGTGGATAGCGATGCTGAACGGCGAACACCGGCCATGGGTGGATCACGACCGCGTGACCACCCTGCGGTTCGACAGCCCCCGACCGATGCACCCGGAACGACTCCTCGCGTGCTTCGACGGACCTATCGAGGCGGGGCGGTTCGGCCGGCTCATCCGTACGGCGGGGTTCCTCGTCCTCGCGACGCGCGCCTCCCGCGTCGGCGTCCTGCAGCACGTCGGCCGGATGATCGATCTGGAACCCACATCGTTCGAGACGAACGACCCTGGCGCACCGCTCGGCCAGGAGCTCGTCGTCACCGGGATCGACCTCGACGAGCCCGCCGTCACCGCCGCCTTGCACGACTGCACGCTGACGGACGAGGAACTCCTCGCCGGGCCGGCGGCGTGGGCGCACTACCCGGACGCCTTCACGCCATGGAGCACCACCCGCGAGCACTGAGCAGCAGGCCCGCCAACTGCCCGAAACGGTTCGGATCTCGGTCGATTTCGTGCAGGTTCGGGCGACTCAGTGGATCCGCGCGCTCACCCACTCCTCGCGCACGAACCGCACGAACTGCTCGACGGCCGGCGACACCGCCCGGGCACGGCTGGTGGCGACACCGATCACCCGGACCGCCTCGTCGTCGAGCGGGACGAGCACGACGCCCTCCATGCTCGTGGAATCGGGGAGAACGGCGATCCCGACCCCGGCGCGCACGAGACCACGGAGCGTCGACAGCTCGGACACCTCCATCGTCACCCGGGGCACGACGCCGTGCCTCGCGAAGTACGCGTCCGCGATCTGCCGGAGCCCCGAGTCCGTCGTCATCGCGAGGAACTCCGTCTGCTCGAGATCGGACGCCGCCAACGACGTTCGGTCGGCGAACGCATGCCCGACCGGCACGCCCAGCGCGAGCCGCTCGGAGGTGAGCGGACGCCACTCGATCTCCGGATCACGCGGTTCCGGGCTGAGGAAGGCGACGTCGGCCGAGCCGGAGCGGAGCGCGTCCAGCACACTGTCGGCCTTCCCACCGTCGAGGACGAACCGGATGTCCGGCAGCAGCTGGCGGTACTCGCTCACGATGCGCGGGATGAGCCAGCCGCCGAGGGACGAGACGTAGGCGATGGACACGAGACCGGCCGAGGGGTCTCGGAGCTCGTCGATCCGCGACTGCGCGTTGTCGAGCTCGGTCTGCGCACGGAGCGCGTGCACGAGGAGGATCTCGCCGTAGCGGTTGAGTTCGAGCCGGCTGCGGTGACGGTCGAACAACTCGACCCCGGCGTCCGCCTCGAGCCGACCGATCGCCCGCGTCAGCGTCGACTGGGAGATACCGAGCGCCTCAGCGGCGTACGGGACGTGACCGTCTTCGGCGAGCGCCCGAAGGTACGCGAGTTCGTCGATCCTCATGCCCTCATGATGCCGCACCGGCGAGCCCGGCTGGGGCGGCACCTCGACAAGCTCGGTGACCGGGGAGCCGCTCGGCGACGGGATGAGTTCGGCGACCGGGGCGCGCTAGCGTGGTGCAGTGATCCGCAGACCGCGACCGAGCCAGGCGGCGACCGGCGCCCTCCTCGTCCTGGCCGGACTCGTCTGTCAGGAGCTCGGCGCATCGATCGCGGTCACGCTGTTCCCGCAGGTCGGTCCGATCGGCATGGTGACGCTGCGCCTCGTGTTCGCCGCGCTCATCCTGCTGGCCGTCGCCCGCCCATCCCTGGGCGGACACCCGAGGAGCGCCTGGGTGTCGGCGGTCGGTTTCGGAGTCGTCCTCGCCACGATGAACGTCTGCTTCTACCTGGCTCTGGACCGCATCCCGCTCGGTCCGGCGGTGACCCTCGAGATCCTCGGCCCACTGGCGCTCAGCGTCATCGCGGGTCGTCGATGGACGAGCGCGCTCTGGGCGGGCGTCGCCCTCGTCGGCGTCCTCCTCCTCGGCGGGGTGCTCCTCCACAGCGGACCGACGGCCGCACTCGATCCGATCGGCGTCGTCCTCGCGCTCGCCGCCGGCGCCCTCTGGATCGGCTACATCCTGCTGTCGGCGCGGACCGGGACGGAGTTCCCCGGCCTGAACGGTCTGGCGATCGCCGCCGCCATCGGGGCTCTCGTGACCATCCCGCTCGCCGCGACGACCGCCGGCACCGCGCTGTTCGATCCCGTCATCCTCCTGCTCGGCCTGGGCGTCGCCGCGCTCTCGTCTGCTGTGCCGTACGCGCTGGAGTTCGTAGCCCTCCGACGACTCAGCGCTGCGACCTTCGCGATCCTGCTCGCATCCGCGCCGGCCATCGCCGCGATCGCCGGACTTCTCGTGCTCGGTCAGGAGCTCACGACACCGCAGTGGCTCGGCATCGCCTGCGTGGTCGGTGCGGGCATCGGCGCCGTGCTCTCAGCCCGACGGGGTCCCTCACCCGAGGTGCAGCCGAGCATCGCGCCGAGCTGATCGTCAGGTCAGGACGCGGAGAAGCGGGCGTGCACCCGGGAGGACACGGTGATGTCCTCCGGCTTGAGGTCGAGGGCGGTGTCGCCGGCAGGAGCCGCGGCCCCGCGCATCATCGGTGCCGCGGCCTGACTCGACGGCGAGCGGGTGTCGTCGCCCAGCATGCCGGGTTCCGCCAGGGCGACCGGCCGCACGGCGCCGAGCCCGAGGCTCCTGGCGTAGGCGGTCGCGCGGTCCACGGCGTCGCGGACGGCGTTGTGCTGAGCCTCGGCCGTGATGCGGTGCTTCGTCGCATCGGTGAGCGCCCAGGTGACACCCGTCACCGTGACGCCGTCCTGGGTCGCGATCTCCTCGGCCCAGCGGGCCAATGCCTGCAGGTCGGCGAACTTGACCTCAAGCGCGACCGTCGCGTGGTGCACGAGCGGCAACTGCTTCCCGTCCTTGTTCCACGGCCGCTCGCTCCACACCCGCAAGCGATCGGCCGACCACCAGGTCACGGCCGACTGTGCGCGGAACTGCTCCGCCGCCTGACTGAGCGCACGGTGCAGTGCGGTGGCGTGGGAGACGACGGGCTCACGTTCCGGCCCCTGGAACCCCGCCGAGATGAGGACGGTCCCACGTTCGGCCGGGTGGTGGTAGTCGAAGCGGCCCTCGACGGTGATGATCGTTTCACTCATACCCGGCACTCTATCCCGCGACGGCGGCTACGCTCTGGACCATGACGGACGGCGGAACCTGGGCGGATCGACGACATGGACGACGGGGGAACGAGTACGGTCCAGCCAGTCGGGGACTCCCGCCGGGCGATGTGGAGACCGTCGCGAAGTACCTCAAGGAGCGCGTCTACGCGACCTTCACCGGCCTCGCGATCGTCCTCGTGCTGGCGGCGAACGTGGAGCACCACGACGCGCCCGACGCGCTCTTCTCGCTCGTCATCGGCGTGGTCGGCATCACCCTCGCCGGCCTGGTCGCCGAGATGATCGCGCACCTCGCCGCCCACGGTGCGTTCCCCGACGAGCGCGGGTGGCACTCCATGCTCCGGATCGCCTGGGGCTCGCTGCTCACCGTCGCGACCCCCACCATCCTGCTCGTGCTCGCCGTGTTCGACGTCATGGAGGTCGAGACCTCCCTCCGCGTGTCCGCGATCGTCTACCTCGTCACCCTCGGGCTCAGCGGTTGGTTCGCCGTCCGCCGCGCACGGCTGTCCGTCTGGCAGCAGCTCATCGCGCTCGCGGCCCTCGTCCTCCTGGGGGTCCTCGTCATCGGCGTGCAGGTCCTGGCCCACGGCTGAACCGCGGGTTCGGGCTCGGGCCCCGTCGGAAATGCCGGAGGGGTCGACGACGTTGAGGAGCACGTGAGCACTCCGGAGACCGTCGACGTCGTCGTGATCGGCGCGGGTCAAGCCGGGCTGTCGGCCGCGTACCACCTGCATCGCCGCGGATTCGTCCCGCTGGGCACCGCCCGTGGCGCGACCGCAGCACGCACCTTCGTCGTCCTCGACGCGAACGACGCCCCGGGCGGTGCCTGGCAGCACCGATGGCGGTCGCTCACCATGTCGACCGTCAACGGGATCTACGACCTGCCCGGCATGCCCAAGCCCGAGCTCGATCCCGCGTCGCCGAGTGTCGAGGTCATCCCGCCGTACTTCGCGGCGTTCGAGGAGCGTTTCGCCCTCGCGGTCCGCCGCCCGGTGCAGGTCCGCGCCGTCCGCCGCGAGGACGACGACCCGCACGGTCGACTCCTCATCGAGACCGCGGCGAGCGCCGACTCCTCGGGCGCCGACTCCCCCGCCGCCGTGTTCCGGGCGCGGGCGGTCGTGAACGCGACGGGCACGTGGACGAAACCGTTCTGGCCCGCGTACCCGGGGCGGGAGCGCTTCGAAGGACGCCAGCTGCACGTGGCCGACTACGTCTCCGCTGACGAGTTCCGCGGCCAGCGCGTCGTCGTCGTGGGTGCCGGCATCTCCGCCATCCAACTCCTCGAGGAGATCTCGCGGGTGGCGGAGACGGTGTGGATGACGCGACGCGAACCGGAATGGGTGGAGGACGACTTCGACACCGCCGCGCGGGTGGAGGCGATCAAGGGCGTCGAGGAACGCGTGCGCCAGGGCCTCCCGCCGGGCAGCGTGATCTCCGTGACGGGGATGCACTGGACGCCGTGGGCGCGGGCGGCCGAAGCGCGCGGTGTCCTGGTGCGTCAGCCGATGTTCCGCCGGATCGAGGAGCACGGCGTGGTTCTCGCCGACGGCTCCTTCCTCCCGGTCGACGCCATCCTCTGGGCCACCGGGTTCCGGGCGGCGCTCGACCACCTCGCACCGCTCGGCATCCGGCTGCCCGGGGGCGGTATCCGGATCGACGGCACCAGGGCGGCCGACGAGCCGCGCGTGCACCTGATCGGGTACGGCCCCTCAGCCTCGACGGTCGGCGCGAACCGGGCCGGGAGGGCGGCGGTCCTGGCGATCCTCGCCGACCTCGACGCCACCGTCGCCCTCCCTCAGCACTGACCCCGTCACTGCACCGGCACGGGGATGGGCACCGCGGGAGCCCGCTCGGAGCGTACGAAGCCGATCCCCAGCAGGATGCACACCCCGCCGAGGAGCTGCGCGAGCGACAACTGCTCCCCCAGGAGGATCCAGGCGAACCCGGTCGCCGCGACCACTTCGAGGAGGCCCGCGAACGACGCGAGTCGGGAGCCGAGCATCTGACTCGCGGTGATACTCGCCGCATAGGCGACCGCCGTCGACACCACCCCGACGAACAGGAGCGGCACCCACCAGGCGACGTCGGTGCCGAGCACCGTGACGTCGGCGTCGGAGGTCGTGAAGGGCACGCCGACGAGCCCGGCGAGCCACAGACTGAGTGCCCCGATGAGCAGACCGATGGCGGCGAACGCCACCGGAGGCAGCCCCTTCGCCGGCCGCGCCGAGATGACGTAGTACGCGGCGCAGCCCACCATCGCGAGGATGGCGAACAGCAGACCGACCGGGTCGAGCGTCGAGCCACCGCTCGGAGCGACGACGAGCACGAGCCCGACGAGCGACACGACGGAACCGACGAGGACGACCGTCGCGGGACGATGTCGGGTCAGCACCCACGCGACGGCAACGAGCAGCAGCGGCGCCATGTACTCGACGAGGATCGCGGTCCCGACGGCGATGGTCTGCAGCGCCGCGAAGTAGACGAGCTGCGTCGCCGCCACCCCGATGAGGCCCATGCCGAGGAGTCGCCAGCGGCCACGCCAGACCGCGTCCCAGCGACCGCGCAGTGCGATGAGGGCGAACGGGGCGAGCACCAGGCCACCGATCAGGGCGCGGACGGTGACCGCGGCAGCGGGGCTCCACCCCGACGCGAGCACCGGTTTGATGAACGCTCCGGAGGTGCCGAACGCGACCGCCGCGAGCACCGCGACGAGCAGACCGACCGTGGTCGAGGACGTGTGCTTCATGGGTGTCTCCAGCTGCCGCGAGTGGGGCCGGCGGAAGAGGTGGACGCCCGGCTGAGATGAAGCTACTCTCGGAGAGAGTAAGGAGTCAACTTGCGTTTTGCCCCTGACACCGAGGATGCGCTGCACTTCGCCGCGCTGCTCGTGAACACCCGCGCATCGGCGTCCCGCAGCGGTGGCGACGAACTCGCGACACCGCCGCAGCTCGTGGAGCTCCTGCGCGTCAGTCGGTACTCGGGTCGGGTCGACGGCGACGAGCCCGAGCTGGCCGCAGTGGCGGCACTCCGAGAGCGGATCCACGCGCTCTGGGCCTCCGACGCTGACGCCCCGGACACCCGTGACCGCGCCGTCGCCGAGATCAACGCGATGCTCCGGGAGTCGGCCGCGCTCCCCCAACTGCGCCGCCACGACGGCTTCGACTGGCACCTCCACGCCACCGAGTTCGACGCACCGCTCGTCGATCGCGTCCAGACCGAGATCGCCATGGCACTCGTCGACGTCGTCCGGTCCGACGCCTGGGACCGTCTGCGGCTCTGCGCCGCCGACGACTGCGACGGCCTGCTCGTCGACCTGTCCCGCAACGGTTCGAAGCGCTACTGCTCCGTCCGCTGCAGCAACCGCGTCAACACGATCGCCTTCCGCGCGAGAGCGCAGTAGCGGGCGTCACCAGACCCGGATGACGACCATCACTGCGATCTCGTCACATCCCAGAGGTGGTGCACCGGGTCATGGATGAAGTAGCGGCCGAGGGTCTCGGTCGTGAAGCGCGCGCCGTCGCTCCGGCGGCCCGTCCGCGCGAGCGCGTCGTCCGGCACCCGCTCGAACGCTGCTGCGAGCACCGTCGCGGCCTCGACCAGTTCCGCGGAGACCCGTTCCGGGTCCTGCTCGCCGTAGCGCTCCTCGAGAGCCGTCGCATCCTGGTCCCAGTTCTCGAACGCGGGATCGTCCTCGTCGAGGACGAGCCGCAACCGGACGTCGAAGATGCGGAACACGTCCCGCACGTGGGCCGCGTACTCGAGCGGCGACCAGGTCCGCGGGTCGGGCCGCTCCCGGACGTCGGCACGCTCCAGCACCGCCGGCCACGCGGCGGCGTTCGCCAGGATCAACCCGGGGAGGTCCCGGAACCCGAACCGCGAGGTGTCCATCCCGCACTCGGAGCAGGCGCGCTCGAGGACCCAGGTCCAGTTCTTCGAGTCCGGGACGATGGTGTCGCCGTCGGGGGTGTTCGTCGTCATGGGTTCACTCTAGGAAGCGGCATGGCCCAGCACCCTCGCGAAAGCGTCATCGTGCCGCGATCCGCCGCCACCGTCCGCTGGCGGCGCCGCGCCGATGCCTCCGTTACCCGGCGGGGGCGACCGGCGGGGCGCAGACCATCGCCGAGGCGGCGAGCTGCTCCGCCATCTGCTGCTCGGACCACGGGAGTGCGATCTCGGGGGCCTTCTGCCCGCTCGCCGGTGCCGCCTTCGCACCGATCGAGGCGAGCTGCATCGCGAGCGTCTGCGCGAAGCCCGCACCGAGCGTCGAGTTGTTCAGCATGACGACGACCGTCAAGCCGGAGGTCGGGTCGGAGAAGGCCGCCGAGAGCGACCCGGGGATCGACCCGGCCTGCCCCCGGAGCGGACCGATCTGCAACCCGCCCACGCCGAAGCTCTTCCAGGTCGGCTCAGCCTCACCCAGCGAGACGGGGTCCTTCCACTGCTTCTTGTACGTGCTGTCGTTCAGCAGCGAGCCGGACGCGAAGGACTGGGTGAACTTCCGCAGATCGTCGACCGAGGAGACGACGCCACCGGCGGTCCACACCATCGAGGTCGACAGCTCGGTCTCGTCCGTCGGTGCGTCGCACTGGTAGGTGCCGTCCGCGATCCGCGGCGTCAGGTACCCCTTGGGGTGCGATCCCGGAAGCTCGACGGTGGAGGCGTCGGGGAAGCTGGACTTCGACATGCCGAGCGGTGAGAAGACGTAGTGGTCGTACAGGGACTGCCAGGACTGACCGGTCAGCTCCTCGAGCGCCATGCCGAGCAGGATGTAGCCGGTGTCACTCGAACCGAAGAGCGCCCCCGGAGCCGTCCGCGTACCGCTCGCGAGCCCGTTCGCGAGGATCTCGGCCATCGACCAGTTGCGGGTCGGGTTGGTGACGAACTGGGCGTTGAGCGCGGGCGTGTAGGTGCCGAGCCCCGACGTGCCATTGCACAGCTGCTGGTAGGTGATGCCCTCGATGCCCTGCACCTGCGGGAGGGTCTTGTGGACCTGGTCGGTGAGCTTGATCTTGCCCTCGTCGACGAGCTCGAGGAGCACCGTGCAGGTCATCGGGCGCGTGGTGTCGCCGATGCGGTAGACCATGGACGGATCCATCTTGGTCTTGCCACCCGGCTCGGTCGTGCCGACGCCGGCCGTGAAGCTCCCGGCCCACGGCGCCCAGACGCCGACGATGGCACCGGAGGATCCGGACTGGGTGACGGCGGCCTCGACCGCCGCCGTGATGGCGTCGGTCGTGTCGCCCGCGAGCGTGCCGCTGACCTGGTCGGGGAAGTCGGTATCGGACACCGACGGGCCCGAGCAGCCGACGAGTACCGTCGCGAGGGTCGCCGCGGTGAGGAGTGCGGCGAGACGCCGGCGCCTCGGAGCTGTTGCAGTCAAGTCATCCCCCTGATGAGCGGTCTGCGGAGCTGCAGACTGTTCCCGATTGTAACCGGGCGCGGCTGAGAGCTGCGGTCGCACGCCGCGTGCCGGTCACACGGGCGGCGGACCTGGTGCGGGGCCCGTCGATGGTGTTCCCTGGAGAGGTGACCTCGAACGCCTTCCCGCAGACCACCGTCGACGCCGTCCTGGCGCACATGAACGGCGACCACCCCGACGACAACGTGCTCATCGTGCGAGCCTTCCTGGAACCCACGGCCGAGGCCGCCACCATGATCTCGCTGGACGGGACGGGTGGCGAATGGACCTGGACGGTCGACGGCACCGCCGCGGGTGGACGGGTGCCCTGGCCCGCCGGCGCGATCACCGAGCGCGGCGAGATCCGACGCGAGGTCGTCGCCCTCTACGACGCCGCGTGCGCCCGTCTGGGCGTGGAGCCACGCCCGCACGACTGAGCGACGGCCACCCCTCGGCCGTCGACCTCGGACGACGGCCTCAGGTGACCAAACCGTCGACGCCCGCACCTCCGAACTCCTCAACGCCCCGGGACGACTCGCGGCACGAAGGATCAGGAGGCATTCCCATGCGTCATTCACCCAACCGGCTCCTCGCCGCCGTCTTCGGCGCGGTCTACGTGGTCGTCGGACTCCTCGGCGGGATCGTCGCCGGCGGCCTGCCGTTCCTCACCACCGAGGGCGGTCTCCTGCTCGGGATCTTCGAGGTCAACCCGCTGCACAACATCGCGCACGTCCTCATCGGGGCGGCCCTGCTCATCGCCGGGCTCTCGAACGTCGTCGCGGCCAAGACCGTCAACACGGTGATCGGTGGGTTCTACCTCCTGCTCGGTGTCGTCGGATTCTTCATCGTGGGCTCCGCGCTCAACATCCTCGCGCTCAACACGGCCGACCACTTCCTCCACCTCGCGAGCGCCGTGGTGCTGCTCGGCGCCGGGCTGGCTGCGGACAAGCGCACGCACCGGGCGGCGACGGCCTGACATGTCGGTCTCCGTCGAACGGCAGGACGCCCGGACGGGTGAGGACGACGCGATCCGCTCCGGCACGACGTCGATCTCGAACTGTCTGCTCGCGATGTGCGCACTCGGCGCCGGTCTCGTGTTGATCGCGACCGGCGCCGGGTCCTCTCCCGTGGGTGCGATCCCGCTCGTCACCCTCGGCGTCGCCGCACTGCTCTGGTCCGTCGTGGTCCTCGTCCGTGACCGCGTGCCGAGCCTCCGCGCGTCCTTCGCCGGCGCGGTGGGCGCGGTGGTCGTCTGGGTGGCGCTCTACGGACTCGCCTCCCTCGGCGTCACGACCGTGCCGCCGTTCCTGCCGACCCTCTCGTCCACAGTGTTGCTGCTCATGGTCGCCGGGGTGCTCGCACGGCGACTCCGGCGGGTCACCCTCGCATCGACGGCGCCGGACGAACTCGAGCTCGACGCCCTGGTGACGCGCGCGAGCCGTCGGCCACATCGCGAGCCGAGCACCGGACGGTACGTGCTCACCCTGCTCGTCGGGGCGGTGTTCGTGGCGGCCCTCACCACACCGGCGCTGGCGCAGACCAACGCCGGTGCGTTCGCGGTCCCGCACGGTTCCCTGCACAGCAGCCACTGATTTCCTCCACAGCGACAGATCCACCCTCCCGTTCAGGAGCCCGGCCCGTTACACTTAGGTAACCCTTACCGAGCCAGCCGACGCGGAGTCCGACATGAGCACTGTGATCCCCTTCTCCCAGGCCCTGCGCGAGCGCACGTCCTCCGGCCACTCCTCCAGCGAGGGGGCGGACTTCATGAGCGACCTCATGACCGGGAAGGGTTCGAAGGAGGACTACATCGCCCTCGTCGCACAGCACTTCTTCATCTACGAGGCCCTCGAGGCCGCCGCCGACCGCATGCGCGCCGATGCCGTCGCCGCTCCGTTCATCAGCGACAAGCTGACGCGGCTCCCCGCCATCGTGCAGGACCTCGAGTTCCTCATGGGTCCGGAGTGGCGCGAACAGATCACCCCGCTCCCCACCACCGCCCGGTACGTGGCACGGATCAACGAGGTCGGCGCCGTCTGGCCCGGCGGCTTCGTGGCGCACCACTACACCCGGTACCTCGGCGACCTCTCGGGCGGGCAGATCATCCGCACGCTCATGCAGCGCCAGTTCGGCTTCGACACCAACGGCGTCGGCTTCTACCTCTTCGGCGACATCGCGAAGCCGCGCGAATTCAAGGACACCTACCGCGATCAGCTCGACGCCGTCCCGTGGGACGACGAGGAGCAGGCCCGCGTGATCGACGAGGTCATGGTGGCGTACCGCTTCAACACCGACCTCTTCCGTGACCTCGCGACCGCGAAGGCCGCAGCGACCGCCGTCGCCTGATCTCCCGTCCATTCGCCCATTCTTGGGCGAATGGGTGTTCGTTCGCCCAAACATGGGCGAACGAACTGCGGGCGGCGAAGCACCCCTCCCGCCGCTCGCAGGCCCGGCGTAGCATCTCGGGCATGGACGTCATCCTCGTACCCGGTTTCTGGCTCGACGCATCCTCCTGGAGTGCGGTCACACCCCCGCTCGAAGCGGCAGGCCATCGGGTCCGACCACTCACGCTCCCCGGCCTCGAGAGCGTCACTGCCGACCGCGCCGGCATCGGCCTCCGCGACCACGTCGACGCCGTGGTCGCCGAGATCGACGCCGGTGCCGAGCCCGTCGTGCTCGTCGGGCATTCCGGCGGCGGCGCCATCATCTCCGCCGCGATCGACGCCCGCCCTGACCGCGTCGTCCGCGCCGTGTACGTCGACTCGGGTCCGCTCGCCGACGGTGCGTGCATCAACGAGGAACTCCCCTCGTCGGGTTCCGACATCCCACTGCCCGACTGGACGGTGTTCGACGCGGAGGACCTCGTCGACCTGGACGACGAGGTCCGTGAACAGTTCCGGGCCAGAGCCGTCCCGCAACCGAAGGGCGTCGCCGTCGACCGACAGCAGCTCTCCGACGACGACCGTCGCCTGTCCGTCCCGGCGACCGTGATCGCCTGCGAGTTCTCCTCGGAGATGCTTCGCGGCCTGATGGAACAGGGCCACCCGTACGTCGCGGAACTGGCACGGCTGCGCGACGTCGAGTTCGTCGACCTGCCGACGGGCCACTGGCCGCAGTTCACGAAGCCGGCCGAGCTCGGCGCGATCCTGCTCCGGGCCGTCGATCGCACCTGACCTCTGCTCAACCCCCGACCAGGCTGGTCAGCGGGAGGCGTCGACGGGCGCTCAGGTCATGAGGTACGCGAGCGGGACGACACCGAGTATCGCGATGAAGATCACTGCCAGCACGGCGTACATCGCGATCTGTGCGCCGCGCCCCTTGATGACCGCCTGGCCCCTCGGTGCGAGCGAACCTGAGACCCACTGCTGCGCCGGGGCGATGTAGTCGAGCGTGGGCGCCTCGCCGGGCTGGAGCAGGTAGTCGGCGCGGCCGAACTCCCGCAGCCAGGCCATCGAGCACGAGACCTGCACGGGCCGGTCGGCCGGAACCGTGAACCGCGACGGGCCCCAGGCTGGACGGTGTTCGAAGCCGTCGATGCGCACGACGGGCGGGATGAACCCCCAGTACCCGGCGAGGGGTGGCTTGCTGGCGTTCAGCTCGAGCGTGCGCCAGGCGGTGATCGGACCGGGCTGCGGCCAGCCCTGCTGCATGGGATGCGTCATAACCGACAATCGTAGGGTCACCGAACCCGTTCGTTCGCCCCTTTTTGGGCGACAGAACGCCGATTCGCCCGACAATGGGCGAACGGACGCTACTGCCCCGACATGAACCGCTTCACGTCGGTGTCGACGATGATGTCGCTCGGGCGCAGCGGCCGGGAGAGGTAGAGACCGTCGAGCGTCGAGATCCGGCTGAGCGCGACGTAGCTCTGCCCAGGGCTGAACGCGCGGCTGCCCAGGTCGACGATCGCGCGGTCGTAGGTCTTGCCCTGCGACTTGTGGATGGTGACCGCCCACGCGAGCCGCAGCGGGAACTGCGTGAACTCGGCCACGATGTCGCGCTTCAGCTGCTTCGTCACCGAGGAGTAGGAGTACTTGTACTTCTCCCACGTCGCCGGTTCGACCTCGAACTGCTCGCCGTCGACCTCGACCCAGACGGTGGAGTCGATCTTCACCACGGTCCCGAGCGTGCCGTTCACCCAGCGACGCTCGCTGTCGTTGCGGAGGAACATGACCTGCGCACCGACTTTGAGGTCGAGCGCCTCGTCGGCGGGGAACGCCCGCCCGCCGAAGTCGCCCGAGACCTCCGCGTTGGCGGTGAGCGGCTTGCCGTCGAGCTTGGCGAGCGCCGCCTTGTTGATGCGGTCGACGGTGTCGTTACGGCTCGCGAGGGTGATGACGCCGTCCTCCGGTGGGGTCCTGGCGCCCATGCCGTTCAGCCGGCCGGCCATCTCGGCGGTGACCTGGCCGTGCCGGACACCGTTGAGGAGGTACTTGAACTCGGCCTCGTGCTGGCGGTGGATCTCCGTGAGCTCGACGAGCTGCAGCGGCGTCTCGGACCACACCTTGGCGTCGAAGAACCAGAACGAGCGGTAGGTGTCGGCGATGTATGCCCGCTCCTCGAGGCTGCCCGGCACGGGAGCGAGCTGGTACGGGTCGCCGAAGAGGACGATCTGCACACCGCCGAACGGCTCGCGCGGCCGCTGCCGGGCCTGCCGGAGGCTCCGGTCCATCGCGTCCATGAGGTCGGCGCTCACCATGGAGACCTCATCGACGACCAGGGTGTCGATGGAGTTGAGCAGCTTGCGGGTCTGATCGTTCTGGTCGATCGTGTGGTCGGCGATGAGCCCGATCGGCAGGCGGAACAGCGAGTGGATCGTCTGACCGCCGACGTTCAACGCGGCGACACCGGTCGGGGCGCAGATGGCCAGCTGCTTCGAGGTGTTCCAAGCGAGGTGGTTGAGGAGCGTCGACTTCCCGGTGCCCGCTCGCCCCGTCACGAACAGGTGCTCGCGGGTGCTCTCGATGCGGTCGAAGACGGCTTGCTGCTCGGCGGAGAGGGCTACGCTCATGATGCTTCGGTTCCCTCCCGTTTTCGCCCTCCAATCCTATGCGAGGTGCCCGCCTAGGATGTCAGGATGAGCCATGTCGCGACACGTGGGGAGCTGCGACGCCCGGGAACGGTGCGCGGTGCGCTCGTCCGCGCCGTCGTGCTGTGGCTCTGCATCGCGGCACTGCTCGTCGCGGCCATCGTCTCCGCCTGGTCGGCCGTCGCCCGCGACGTCTACGGCGCCGGTTCCTTCGCGCGCGGGTACCTCGACGCCCTCGCAGACGACGACGCCGCGACCGCGCTCGCGTTGCCAGGAGTCGCCCTGAGCTCCGCCGAACTCGCCGACGCGGGCCTGCCGCCCGACAGCTCGGACGCCCTGCTCCGGAGCGAGGCGCTCGGCACGATCGAGGACGTGCGCCTCGTCTCGGACGTCACGACCGCCTCGGGCGCCCACGAGGTGACCTTCTCGTACCGACTCGCGGGTCAGCCGCACCGCACGGCGTTCTCGATCACGAGCGGCGAGCGCACCTTCGGGCTGTTCCCGTCGTGGCGCTTCGAGACGAGCCCGTTGAGCGTCGTCCAGCTGACCGTCGCACACACGACCGGGTTCCGGGCGAACGGCTTCGAGCTCGACACCCGCCGCGTCGCGGAGGGGACCGAGGGGGCCTTCACCTCCACCATCCCGCTCCTCACCTTCACGCCGGGCAGTGTCGACTTCGACGTCGACACCACCTACCTGGCGGCTTCGGTGGAGACGGCGACGACGACCGAGGTCGCGAGCGTCGTCGACGCCGAGGTGACCGCGAGTGCCACCTCGGACTTCGTCGGGGAGGTCCAGACGCAGATCGACGGTTACCTCGACAACTGCGCCACGCAACAGGTCCTCCAGCCCACCGGATGCCCGTTCGGCATGGTGATCCGCGATCGCGTGGACGACCTACCGGTGTGGTCCATCGCGGCCTACCCCGTGGTGGCGGTCCAGCCGGGCGACACCGGTTGGCAGATGCCGGCGACGGCCGGAGCCGCGCACCTCGTCGTCGACGTGAAGTCGCTGTTCGACGGCACGGTCTCGACCCTCGATCAGGACGTCCCGTTCACGTTGTCGGCGTTCGTGACGATCCGCGACGACGGCTCCCTCTACATCGACCTCCGCTGAAGCCCGCGAACTGTCACTCCAGCACGGTCCGACACCCCTCACACTGTTCCGGAGTGACAGTTCGCGGGCTAGGAGCGGGTGTCGTTGGCCGCCATGCGCGCGAGACGCTCGTTGTACTCGTTGAGCTCCGCGTCGTTCGTGCGGTCCGCGTTGCGATCGAGTCGCTTCTGGTCCTTCGCGTCGCTCTTGCTCCACGAGATCGCGACGGCGACGGCGAGCGCCAGGGTCGGGATCTCGCCCACGCTCCAGGCGATCCCGCCGCCCGTCTGCTGGTCGAGCAGCGGCACCTGCCCCCAGGTGCGTCCCATCGCCCCGAACCAGTCGGCGAGGAACAGCCCGGTCGAGGAGATGATCGCCAGCCCGAAGAACGCGTGGAACGCCATCGTCGCGAAGAGCAGCAGCAGCCGCATGGGGTACGGCAGGCGGTACGGGACCGGGTCGATGCCGATGAGCGACTGCACGAAGAGGTAGCCGGTGATGAGGAAGTGCACGACCATCCACTCGTGACCGATGTGATCCTCCATCGACCAACGGAACAACGGCGTGTAGTAGAAGACCCAGAGTGATCCGGCGAAGAGCACCGCGGTGACGATCGGGTTCGAGATGATCCCCGCGAACTTCGAGTGCACGGCCAGGAGCACCCACTCCCGACCCCCTCGGGAGTCGTCGGAGCGCTTCCGCACCGCCCGCGCGAGCAGCGTGACCGGCGCTCCGGGGACGAGGAGCACGGGGACGAGCATGGTGAGGCCCATGTGCCCGAGCATGTGCACGCTGAAGAGGTATGGCTGGTAGACGTTGATGCCGCCGCAGGTGAGGTAGAAGAGCACGAGCAGCCCGAGGACCCAGCTGACGGTGCGCAGGATCGGCCAGGAGTCACCACGGCGGTGCAGACGGACGACGCCCGCGATGTAAAAGAAGATGCCGAAGGCGCAGGCCAGCAGCCACAGGAGGTCGATGTTCCACTCGGTGAAGTACCGAGCGAAGGTCAGTTCCGGCGGCAGTTCCTCCCCGGTCAGCAGGACCGCTGGTGTCGGCGCGGTCGGCACGGTCTGGTCGACCGGCGGGGCCGTCTTCGCGAGGGCTGCGGCGGCTCCGGAGGCGACACCCATGAACCCGAGCTCGAGGGCGACCAGCCACCAGAAGGTGCCGGTGCGGCCCGCGGGGCTGTCCGCGCGCGCAGCGGCGGAGCGCTCGATGCGGCCGATGAGCACCCGACGCTGCAGCGCGCCGAACAGGCCGAGCGCCAGCAGCGCGAAGACCTTGACGAGGACGAGGATGCCGTACGGGGTGCCCAGGCGGTCGAGCGAGCCGATGCGCAGCTCAGCACTCACGTATCCGGAGACCGCCACGACGACGAAGGACACGAGTGCCACGGTCGAGTACCGCATGAGCACGGGGGCGAGCCGGCCGTCTTCGAGGGTCTTGCGGATGAAGACGAGCGTGAGCAGACCGCCGAGCCAGATGGCGGCGAACACCAGGTGCAGGCCGAGTGCGGTGACGGCGGCGTTGTGCCCGCTCGCCTCGGCGGAGTGACCCTGCTGGGCCATCGGCAGCAGCGACACGAGGGACAGCCCGAAGACGAACACGAGCACCGTGTGGTTGCGGACGGCGAAGCAGAGCACCGTGACGGCCGCGGCGATGAGGGTCGTCTGCAGCCAGGCCTGACCCGACTCGATCCCGGTGAAGAAGAGGCTGAGCTTCGCACCGAACGCGTCGTCGAAGGTGAGCGGCACCTGCGTGACGTTCAGGAAGGTGAAGAAGCCCGTCACGCCGGACGCGACGGTGAAGACCGCGGCGCCGGCTGCGGCGACATCGAGCGCCGCGCCGTACTCGCGCCGGTCCGGGCTGAGCGCCCAGCAGGCCATGAGCAACGCGCCGATGGTGACGGCGGCGCTCAGGTTGACGAGCAGTTGTGCGATCGGGAGCCCCCACCGCACCACGGCGCCGGGATCGCCCAGGAGTTGCGCATCCGCTCCACCGCCGAAGGCCAGACCCGCGAGGAGGGTCGCCACAGCCACGAGGAGCAGGAGGGCAGGACCCGCGAGGCGGACGACACGATTCACGCTGCAAGCCTACGCGGCGCTGCTGGGAACCCCGACCGCAGCGGGATCAGCCGGCGCTCGGTCCCTGAACCGAACCACCGGTCCCTGAGCCGAACCACCGGTCCCTGAGCCTGTCGAAGGGTGCCCGCTCACGCCCGGACGAGCAGCGTCGAGGAGCCGTCTTCGAGCCGCCGCACCTCGATGCGTTCGCCGATGCGCTGCTTCATCTCCTCGACGTGGCTGACGACGCCGACGACGCGCCCGCCGGCCGAGAGCCGACCGAGCTCGGCCATCACGGTGTCGAGCGTCTCGGGGTCGAGACTGCCGAACCCTTCGTCGACGAAGAGCGTGCCGAGCTCGACACCGCCGGCCTCGCCCGTCACGACGTCCGCCAGCCCGAGTGCGAGGCAGAGCGAGGCGTAGAACGTCTCACCACCGGACAGCGACTTCGGATCGCGACGCCGGTCGGTCCGGTGATCGTGGACCGTGAGCGACAACCCGACGCGCTGGCTGCGGGAGGGCCCTTCCTTGACGTCGCTGCGGACGAGCTCGTAGCGCCCGCCGGACATCGACTCCAGGCGCGCGTTCGCCGCCGCCACGACATCCTCGAAGCGGCGCAGGAGGACGTAGGTGCCGAGGGTGACCTTCGTGCTGTTCTCGCTACCGGTGGCCGACACCACGTCGGCGAGGCGGACGACGGCCGCGGCCTCGCGGACCGCGTCGGCGTTCTCGTCGGCCGCCTCGGCGAGTGCCGTGCAGGCGGCAGCCGCGTTGGCCGCTCGTCGCGCGGAGACGGCGGCCGCTGCCGTCGCGGTGCCTGCCGCCGCCTCGGCGTCGGCCAGTCGTCGGGCCGTCGCTTCGACGTCGGGGGCGGCGGTACCGGCGACACCGGCGAGAGCCGGGCTCGCGAGTGCTTCCGCGTTCGCGGTCGTGTGACGCAGGTGGTCGGCCACCCGCGCCTCGGCGCTCGCCCGTTCGACCCCGTTCATGGCTGCGGCTTCCGCGGCCGCGCGGTCGGCGAACCCGGCCCGCTCGAGTGCCGCCTCCAGCTCGACCGCGCGCTCGGCGTCACGCAGGCGCCGGTCCGCGACGGTCGCTCGTGCCGCCGCGAGCAGCGAGAGCGAGGAGAGCTCGGACTCCAGCATCGCGTCGAGCTCGGCGAGTGAAGCCGCTCGGCCGGCGAGGACACCGGCCACCTCGGCGCGGGCCTGCTCGTGGGCGCGCTGCGCGGCGGCGAGCCGCTCGGTCAGTGTCGCCCGAGTGGCGGTGCGTTCCGACACCGCGACCACGCCGGCCAGGTGCTCGTCCGCGAGGCGCCCGGCCTCCGCGACCTCGGCGTCCGCCTGCTCGGCGGCGACCACGGCCTCCGCGTACTGCCGATCGGCCTCCGCAGCGGCCGCCTCGACGGCCGCCCGCTCCACGATCGGGTCGAAGCCGGCCGTCGCCGTCGTCGAAGCGTCGGTGGAGCCGGCCGCGGTCACGTCGCTCGGGTCGTCGGCCAGCGCGATGAACTGCTCGACGAGGCGTCGGCGCTCCGCCTGGGCGATGTCCCTGGTGCTCTGCGCCGACTGCATCGTCGCCTCGGCATCGGCCCGAGCGACGGACGCCGCTTCGACCGCGTCCGCATCGGGGTGGTCTCCGTCGAGCACCGCGGGCGCCGGGTGGCTCAGCGAGCCGCAGACGCTGCACGGCTCGCCGTCCCGCAAGCCGGTGGCGAGTTCACCCGCCATGCCCTCGATCCTCCGGAGGCGCAGCGACGTCTCGACGTCGATCGCCGCCTTCGCGGCCGTGGCGGCCTCGGTGACCTCGTCGATGAGCCCCGCGAGGCGTTCGTCGGCCGCGTCCACCCGATCCAGCACCGCACGGCGTTCAGCCGCGCGCTCGACGGACCGTGCAGCGCTGGCCAGCTCGGTGGCTGCACGCGAAGCGCGCTCCGGTGCCGAGCTGAGCGCTGCCCGGCGGGCGTCCCGTCGCGTCTGTTCCGCTGCGAGCTCGGCGAGCCGTTCATCGACCGTCGCGAGTTCCTCGGTCAGTGCTGTGAGCGCGCGTTCGCGATCGGTGTCGGCGGCTTCGAGGACGAGCACGGCCGCCATCGACGCTCGCTCGACGGTGAGGGACTCGCGGCGCGCGGTGAGGGACGCGTCGTCGAGTGCGACGATCGCATCGTCCACCTGCCCCTCGACCGCGGCGAGGGACGCGATGGCGTCCTCGAGCGCCGCCGATGCCGTGGCCGCTCCTGCGAGCGCTGACGCGACGGTGTCCGCCCGAGCCGCTGCCGCGATCCGTGCGGCGAGCCGTGCGACCGGTTCGTCGTCCACCGAGAGCAGCTCGCGCTCGGTCAGCAGCTCCGCGCGACGTTCGATGGACGCGAGCAGTGTCTGGGCCGCGGCGTGTTCGGCGCGAGCGCCCTCCAGGGCGAGCCCTACCTCGGCGGCGGTCGAGGCGTCGGCGGCGGCCTGGCGCTCGAGGACGGCGACGATGCGCGAGGCGTCACCGACGAGGTCTTCGGAATCGGGTTCGAGCGGCACCGCGAGGGCCGCGACATCGGGGGCGTGCTCCGCAGCCGACGGGTCGGAGGCCGTCGCGGGATCGACCTCCTCGGCATCGACTGTCGAGGAGGCGTCCATCCCGGCCGGGGTGTCCGCTCCCCTGCCCGTGACGGGTTTCCGTGCGTCGTCGAGTTCGGCCGCTCCCGTGAACCGGGCGATCGCGCGGCCCAGCGCTTCTCGTGCGCCTTCGATGTCGCGTTGGGCCTGCCGTCGCTGCTCGACGAGGTGCTTGGCGACCCGCTCGTAGTGCTCCGTCCCGAACAGGGACCGGAGGAGTTCGCTGCGCTCCTCACCGCCGGCGGCGAGGAACTTCGCGAACTCGCCCTGCGGGAGGACGATCGTCTGGACGAACTGCTCCCGGGTGAGACCGACGATCCGGCTGATCTCGGGACCGATCTCCTGCGCGCGGGTCGACAGGGTCTCTCCGGCCAGTGCGTCGGGATCGGTCAGGCGGACGAGGGTGGCGCTCGCCTGCTGCGGTGTGAAGCCGGCACCGCGCTGCTTCGGCCGCTGGTAGGCCGGCGTCCGCCGCACCCGGTACACGCCGGATCCGGTCTCGAACACGAGTTCCACGAACGGTTCGGTCCCGGGCTGCGCATGGTGGGAGTGGAGGCGGTCCTTGCTGGCCCCGGTACCGGCGAGTTCGCCGTACAGCCCGAACACGATGGCGTCGATGATCGTGGATTTGCCGGCGCCGGTCGGTCCCTCCAGGAGGAACAGACCAGCCCGCCCGAGTTCGACGAAGTCGATGGTGTGCTCGCCGGCGTACGGCCCGATGGCCTGCAGCGTCAGTCGGTGCAGTCGCATCAGGCGCTCACCTCCGCGGCGAGTGCCGCCTCGTTCGCCGCCGCGATGAGCTCACGCTCGCGAGTGGTCGCCGGTGCACCCGTCGCGTACTCGATGAACTCCGCGGTGACCTCGACCGGATCGGAGACCGCCGTGACGGCTGCGGCGCGCGCTTCCTCGGAGCGGTTCGCCGGCGCGTGCGACCAGACGAGCAGGTGCGGGAAGCGTCGGGTCAGCGTCGCGTACAGCTCCGGTGGCCGGACGTCGTCGGTGACCGTGGCGCGCACCCAGGCATCGACGGCGCCGTCTCCCGCGGAGCCCTGCAACTCTGCGAGGGTTCCGATGACGTCGACGAGCCGACGCGGCACCGGCGCCGGCAGCAGCTCCAGGTGCACGGAGCCGTCGGCGGCGAGGTCGACCAGCACGCTCGACTTCACCTGGTTGCGTTCGGAGAAGGAGTAGGCGAGCGGCGACCCGGAGTACCGCATGCGGTCGACGCCCGTCGCGGCCCCGACGCGCTGCGCACCGTGGAGGTGGCCGAGCGCGACGTAGTCGAAGTCGTCGAACAGCTGGGCGGGCACCGCATCGACACCGCCGATCCGGATGTCGCGTTCGCTGTCGCTCGCGAGACCACCGATGACGAAGGCGTGCGCGGCCACGACCGATCGGACCGCTCCGTGCTCGCGGCGCTGCGCGAGATCGGCTCGGACGCTCGCGAGGGCTGCACCCATGACGGCGGCGTGCGACCGCGCGAGCGGCTGGTCGTCCGGGGAGAGCACCCCTCGTGCGGTGTCGGGGTCGAGGTAGGGCAGCGGGTAGAAGGCGACGGGCCCGTGTTCGTCGTCCACCAGGACCGGTTCGCCGATCCGCGCGAGGTCGGCTCTGATGTCGATCCCGTCGCGCAGCATGGCGGCGCCGAAACCGAGCCGGATGGCCGAATCGTGGTTGCCCGGTGCGAGGATGACCCGGGTGCGGCCCGCCAGCCGCCCGAGCGACTCCGACAGCAGCGTCACCGCCTCGACCGGCGGGATGGCGCGGTCGTAGATGTCGCCGGCGACGAGGAGGACGTCGACCTCCTGGTCCACGACCGTCTGCTCGAGGTGCGCGAGGAAGTCGCGTTGGAAGCGGAGCAGGTCGACCCCGTGCAGCGAACGGCCGAGGTGCCAGTCCGAAGTGTGGAGGATCCGCATGACAGCAATGCTAGGCCGAGCCGCCGACACCTCGCCCTGCTCCGGGCGGCACCCGGGCGGCACCTGGACGAACGACAGCAGGGCGTCGCTCTCGCGACGCCCTGCTGTGTGGTCTGGACCGACGGAGTGTCTCCGCGGTCCGAGTCCGTGCGGGCTCGCGCCCGCGACGACTTACTTGACGGAAGCCTTGAGCTTCGAGCCGGCGGTCACCTTGACGCGCTTGCCGGCCGGGATCTGGATCTCGGCGCCGGTCTGCGGGTTGCGGCCCGTGCGAGCGGCGGTGTCGGTCTGCTCGAAGGCGATCCAACCCGGGATCGAGACCTTGCCGCCCGTGGCGACGGTCTCAGCGACGGTGGTGAACAGCGCGTCGACAACGCTGCCGACGGTCGCCTGGCTCTGGCCGGTCGATGCGGCGATGGCGGCGACGAGTTCGGTCTTGTTCAAATTTGCCATTGTGAGGGTCCTCCTCGGACGTTGCTGCAACGTACAGCTGATGTGTTGGTAGCGAAGGTGTCGCTGATACGGCACCAACTGGTCGGTGTGACCGCCTCGAATGTAGCAGCAATCCGCGAGATTTCGCGGATTTCTCCGCTCTACGCGGACAATCGGGCCTGCGTGTCGGTCGTTTCCCAGCTGGGAGCCGTCGGTGCGAGCGCTCAGCGGACCCCGATGACGCTGTGCCCGGCCGCCCGCGACAGCAACCACGCCTCGATCGTCGGGAAGAGGGTCAGGACGGCGATCGCGAGGAACGCGAACTGATACGGCAGCAGCTGGCCGCCACCGACCCCGTCCTCGAGGGAGAATCCGGTCGTCAGCAGGATCGCCCCGACAGCGACACCGAAGCCGCTCGCGACCTGCTGCAGGGTCGAGTTGAGCGTGTTCGCCCGAGACATCGCAGTGGGTTCGACGTCGGCGAACGTGATGGTGTTGTACGCCGTGAAGCCGATCGACCGGGCGACCCCGCTGACGAAGAGCAGCATCGCCGTCAGCACGATTGACGTGTCGGCGGTGAGGGACGCCATCCCGGCCATGCACAGGACCCCGATCAGGTTCGACGACACGAGCACCAGACGGAATCCGAACCGCCGCAGCATCCAGGTCGTCGCCGGTTTGATCGCGAGGTTGCCGGCGAAGAGGAAGAGCACCATCGATCCCGCCTGCACCGGTGTCCAGCCGAACGCGTCCTGGAACAGCAGCGGCAGGAGGAAGGGGACGGCGCTGATCGTGAGTCGGTAGACACTGCCGCCAACGTTGGCCAGACGGAAGGTCTCGATCCGCAGCGAGCGGAGATCGACGAACGGGTGCGGCGCACGGAACAGGTGTCGGATCGCGAGGGCGAGCAGGACGACACCTGCCACGAGCGACCCGATGAACCACCGGGCGTCGAACCCGGCTCCGGACACCAGGGACGCCGCCACCAGGAGCGACGCCAGCCCGACACAGGCGAGGGACAGGCCGAGCCAGTCGAGCGGCGGCACCTCGTCGGCGGCGAAGTCGGGGACGATGCGGAGCGCCACGACGAAGGCGACGACACCGATCGGCACGTTGATGAGGAAGATCCAGTGCCAGGAGGCGTACTGGGTGATCACCCCACCGAGGAACGGCGCGATGATCGGGGCGGCGAGGGCGGGCCACGTCAGGATGGCGATGGCCTGGATCAACCGCTCCTTGGGCGTCACCCGGAGCACGGCCAGCCGGCCGACCGGCACCATCAACGCCCCGCCGACGCCCTGGAGCACCCGGAAGCCGACGAGCATCGGCAGGCTCGAGCTCAAGGCACACAGCACGGAGGCGATCGTGAACACCGCGATCGCCAGCGCGAAGATGCGCTTGGCACCGAACCGGTCCGTCAGCCAACCGCTGACGGGGATGAGGACGGCCACCGTGAGCAGGAATGCGGTGACGGCGAGCCCGACGGCCGTTGACGAGGTCCCGAGGTCGCGCGCGATGCTCGGTGCGGCTGTGGTGAGGATCGTCCCGTCGAGGTTCTCCATGAAGAAGCAGCCTGCGACCAGGAGGGCGATGGCCCGTTGCGTGCGGACGTCCAGCAGCGCCTCCTCGATGGATGTGGGAACCGTTCGATCCTTGCAGCTGTCGCCGACGACGCGAAAGGGCCGTCCGCGATGCGGACGGCCCTTTCGGTGTTGCGATGCTGTGTCAGCGGAATGTGAGCTCCGACTGAGCGGGTGTTACCAGCTCGACTTGCGGACGCCGGGCAGTTCGCCCTTGTGCGCCATGTCGCGGAAGCGAACGCGGCTGATGCCGAACTTCGAGAGGTTACCTCGCGGGCGACCGTCGATCGCGTCGCGGTTACGAAGGCGAACCGGCGAAGCGTTGCGAGGAAGCTTCTGGAGGCCGAGGCGAGCTGCTTCACGCGACTCGTCGGTCCCGGCGGGGTCGACGAGGGCCTTCTTCAGCTCGGCGCGCTTCGTGGCGTAGCGGTCGACGATAACCTTGCGCTGCTCGTTACGGGCGATCTTGCTCTTCTTAGCCATGTTTAGCGCTCCTCTCGGAATTCAACGTGCTTGCGCACTACGGGGTCGTACTTCTTGAGCACGAGACGGTCTGGGTTGTTGCGACGGTTCTTCTTGGTCACGTACGTGTAACCGGTACCAGCCGTCGAACGGAGCTTGATGATTGGACGGACGTCCTGCTGCTTAGCCATTAGATCTTCACCCCACGAGCGAGAATGTCCTTGACGACGGATTCGATGCCACGGGCGTCGATCACCTTGATGCCCTTGGCGGACACCTTGAGGGTGACGTTACGACGCAGCGAGGGCACGTAGTAGGTCTTCTTCTGCACGTTCGGGTCGAAGCGGCGCTTCGTGCGACGGTGCGAGTGCGAGATGTTGTGACCGAAGCCGGGAACGGCTCCTGTCACCTGGCACACTGCTGCCATAGTAGTTTCTCCTTCATTACCGCAGGGCGACTGCCCTGCCCAAGATCTCTTGTCGGCGTGCGCGATCCCGGTCTGCGTGAGCGGTGGGGGATCGTGGACACGATGTGGACATGGAGCGTCCACACCAAGGGTCAAGCGTACGCTGTGACCAGGCGTTTCGCAAATTCGTGTTTCTCGTACTGAACGCGCTGTGCGTGTTAACGCGCTGCGTGTTAACGCAAAATGGCCACCCAAGAACCTTGGGTGGCCATTTCAACGAAGAAGTCC
>NZ_CAUQHZ010000022.1:0-30104 GCF_963518075.1 uncultured Plantibacter sp. | reverse complement strand
GCCGCGTAGCAGGCGCGGCGGACCGGAGCCTTGCCGTGGTCGCGGGTGTGGCCGCCGAAGCGACGCTGGTCGATCTTGCCCTCGGGGGTGCGGTTGAACGGCAGACCCATGTTCTCGAGGTCGATGACCGCGTCGATGGCCTCCTTCGCGAGGATCTCCGCAGCATCTTGGTCGACGAGGTAGTCGCCGCCCTTGATGGTGTCGAAGGTGTGCCACTCCCAGCTGTCCTCCTCGACGTTCGCGAGCGCAGCGGCCATACCGCCCTGCGCCGCTCCCGTGTGGGACCGCGTCGGGTAGAGCTTGGAGATGACGGCCGTCTTCGCTCCGGGGCCGGCCTCGATCGCGGCGCGCATGCCGGCACCGCCGGCACCGACGATCACGATGTCGAACTGGTGGTAGTGGATGCCGTCGATGACGGTGGACTCGGTGGTTTCTGTAGTCACGGTTTCCGTTGCTCGGTCTCGGTTGCTCAGTTGGCGGGGCAGAACGACGCGAGCAGGTCTGCAGGTGCGCCGGCGGGGCACGGGTCGAAGGTGAAGACGACCAGGGTCCCGAGGATGATGAGGATGGTGACGGCGGCGAGGATCGCGACCTTGAGGACGCCGCGGATCGTGCGACCCGTGGCGTAGTCGTTGACGATGGTGCGCATGCCGTTGCCGCCGTGGATCAGCGCGAGCCACAACATGGCGACGTCCCACCACTGCCAGAAGGGGTTCGAGAGCTTGCCGCCGACGAAGGCGAAGTCGATGGCCTTGATGCCGTCACCCACCATGAGGTTGACGAACAGGTGGCCGAAGATGAGGACCAGCAGGATCACGCCGGAGACGCGCATGTAGATCCAGCCCCACTTCTCCCAGTTGACGCCCTTGCGGCGCGCGGGACGAGCGGGGGTGCGGGGAGCGGCGATCGTCGTCATCAGTGGCCCATCTCGCTGAACACGTTGATCAGGTGGCGCGGCGTGAAGCCCAGCATCGTCACGACCCAGAGACCGATGACGATCCAGAACATGGGCCGCTGGTACTTGGTGCCCTTCGACCAGAAGTCGATGAGGATGATGCGGATGCCGTTGTACGCGTGGTAGGCGATGGCGGCGACGAGTGCGACCTCACCGAGCCCCATGATGGGGTTCTTGTACGTGCCGATGACCGCGTTGTACGCCTCGGGGGAGACCCGCACCAGCGCGGTGTCGAGGACGTGCACGAGGAGGAAGAAGAAGATGGCGACGCCGGTGATCCGGTGGAGCACCCACGACCACATGCCCTCACGGCCCCGGTACAGGGTGCCGGCCGGGCGTTTGGATGTCGTGGATTCCAACGGTGACGTTCGCGTGAGACTCGCGGTCACGAGGTCCTCCCTGATAGTCGCTATCTGCGGCAGATCGTTCTGCCGTGCGGGGGTTGTTGCCTGCCGTGCGTCGAATCGGCGCGCTGGACCAAGTGTAGGCGGGGGATGCGCCGTCCCGCCGCTAAGGCTGGCCTAACTGTCTCGACGTCGAGAGAGGCCGGACATCTGCGCGACGACCGGGTGACACCGGGTGTTCACAACCAGTTCCGACGTTTGAACACCTTGTAGAGGATGACGCTCGTGGTGGCCATGAGCGCGAGCGCCATCGGGTAGCCGAACCACCATGACAACTCCGGCATGTGGGTGAAGTTCATGCCGTAGATCCCCGCGATGAGACTCGGGCCGAACAGGATGGCGGCCCAGGAGGAGATCTTCTTCACTTCGTCGCCCTGCTTGAGGCTCGCCTCGGTCATCTTCGCCATCTCCTCGTTCTGGCGTTGACCGACGAGGGTGCTGTTCACGGTCAGGATGTCGCGCAACAGCTCCCGGTAGGCGTCGATCCGCTGGTTGACGCTCGTGAGGTGGTCGGCGACGTCGCGGAGGCCGCGTTGCAGTTCGTCGGCGACGCCGTACTTCGCGCTGCCCTGTTCGAGCGACAGCATCACATCGCTGAGCGGGTGCGTCGCCCGCTCGAAGGCGATGACCTCGCGGGAGAGCTGGTAGATCCGGCGGGAGACCTGGGACTCGCCGACGAAGACCTGCTCTTCGATCTCGTCGATGTCGTTCGAGAGCCCGGCGACCACCGGGCCGTAGCCGTCGACGACGGCGTCGATGATGGCGTACAGGATGGCCTGCGGACCGTAGGCGAGGAGTTCGTGCTCCTGCTCCATCCGCGCCCGCACGTGCGAGAGGTCGGGGGACTCGGCGTGCCGCAGCGTGATGACGAAGTTCGGGCCGACGAAGACGTGCAGTTCGCCGAACTCGACGGTCTCGGTCTCGTCGACGTAGTTGGCGGCCCTGAGGACGACGAACAGGACGTCGTCGTACCGCTCGATCTTCGGCCGCTGGTGCGCGGTGATGGCGTCCTCGACGGCGAGCGGGTGGAGACCGAACTCCGCCGCCAGGACGCCGAGCTCGCCCGCGTCGGGCCGGTAGAGCCCGATCCACGCGACGCCGTCCGGGGTCTCATGGAGTGCGCGGAAGGTGTCCTCGAGCGAGGTGAGCGTCGAGCTGCGGGATCCGTGGCGGTAGATGCAGGCGTTGACGATGCTGTTGCGGCCGTCGAGGTCCGCTGCGTCCGGCGGACCGACGGGGACCGGGGGAGCCTGCTTGCTGCCGAAGGACGGGATCGGGATCCCGAGGACGTTGCGTCCAGCCATGCTCGTACCGTTCTTTCTCATGCTCGATCTGGCGCTCATCGTAAACCCGTCAGATGACGCTTCCGTGCCGTCGTCCTCAGGGTGGAGCCTGGCGGTACGCTCGGGGGATGACCACGCCCCTCGAACGCTTCTACGCAGTGATCCCGGCCGGCGGCATCGGCAGTCGTCTCTGGCCGCTCTCGCGAGCCGACGCACCCAAGTTCCTGCACGACCTCACCGGCTCCGGCAGCACGCTGTTGCGCGCGACCTGGGACCGCCTCGCGCCGATCGCCGGTGACCAGCGCATCATGGTCGTCACCGGGCGTGCGCACCGAGCGGCCGTCGAACAGCAGCTGCCCGACCTCGCCGACGCCAACGTGGTCCTCGAGAGCGAGCCGCGCGACTCGACCGCCGCGATCGGGCTCGCCGCCGCGATCCTCGTCCGCCGCGAACCCGACGTCATCGTCGGCTCGTTCGCCGCCGACCACGTGATCCGCGGCGACCGGCTGTTCCGCGCCGCGGTCGCCCAGGCCGTCACGGCCGCCGAGGAGCGCTACATCGTCACGATCGGCATCCAGCCCACGGAGCCCGCCATCGGGTTCGGCTACATCAAGAGCGCCCGCGACCTCGGCATCCGCGGAGCCGAAGGGGTCATGCTGGTCGACTCCTTCGTCGAGAAGCCCGACCTCGCCACGGCCAAGCGGTACGTCTCGAGCGGCGAGCACCTCTGGAACGCCGGGATGTTCATCTCGCGGGCCGATGTCCTGCTCGAGGAGATCGGCCGACAGAAGCCCGAACTCCTTGCCGGCCTCCTCGAACTCGCCGAGGTCTGGGACGACGCGGCGGCCCGCGGGCCGGTCGTCGACCGCGTCTGGCCGGCGCTCGAGAAGATCGCGATCGACTACTCCGTGGCGGAGCCCGCCGCGGCCGCCGGTCGCATGGCCGTCGTGCCGGCGCACTTCGACTGGGACGACGTGGGGGACTTCGCCTCGCTCGCCAAGCTCAACTCCGGTGGGCGCAAGTCCGACCTCGCCATCCTCGGCGAGAACGCGCGCGTGCTCTCGGACGCTTCCAGCGGCATCGTCGTCAGCCAGACCGGTCGGGTCATCAGCCTCATCGGCGTGCAGGACATCGTCGTCGTCGACACCCCGGACGCGCTGCTCGTCACCACGAGTGCCAACGCGCAGCGGGTGAAGAGCGTCGTCGACGCCCTCAAGCTGTCCGGTCGCGACGACGTCCTCTGATCGGCGACCGTCGGTGACCGCGCTGCGCGAGCTGCTCCTGCAGGCGGGCGCGCGTCTCCAGGCCGCAGGTGTCCGTGACGAGGCTCTGGCGGAGGTCTACACACCCCGCGGACTCCCGCTCGTGAAGCGGGCACCCGCGCTGCGGCCGATCGGCCGGGCGTGGCGCCTCGGGGTCGTCCTGCTCTCGGCCGACGGTCGCCTCTTCACCGCGGCCGAGTCCACGCGGGCGGTGGAGCCGAAGTGGTTCAACCACCGCTCCTCTGAGGTCGAGCACCGTCGGATCGCGCAGCAGGCGGCGCACCGCGGCCCGTTCGCCGAAGGCGACGTCGTCAACTTCGAGGTCGTCGAGCTCGCGCTGGACGAGGCGTCACTCCGGGAGGGTTCGGGTCCGTTGCGCCTCGTCGACGACGCGGTCATGCTCCGCTGGGCCGGGCACGACCTCGGGCTCACTCCGCTCGACGCCTACCTCGACGACCGCGTCTCACTCCTCATCGGCGAGTGACCCGTCCGTTCGCCCGAGAACGGGCGGACCGACGGGGCGATCAGACCGCGGGGCCGAACCACTCCGTGTAGAGCCGCCAGAAGTTGCGGTTGCCGTAGGCGCTGCAGGCGTCGCCCGTGCCCGAGACGTTCGCGAGGGCTGCGGGGTTCGGTTGGTACGGCGTGTAGAGGTAGAGGTTGGCCGTCGCCTGGTTGCGGATGTCGACCTGGGTGCCGCCGCAGGCCGCGTCGGGGCTGTACTGGATGTAGACCGATCCCAGGTGATACGCCCGCTGGTAGGACTCACCCGGCACGTTGAGCGGGTACAGCGTGTACTGCCGGAACTGCCATGCGGAACGGTAGACCTGGTTCTGGAACCCGAAGTAGTCCGCGTCGCAGCTCGCGCTGAAGTTCGGGCCGGTGTCGGGACAGCCCCAGCCCATGGCGCGCGCGTAGCCGTATTCGCTCGGCCCGGTGATGAGCGACTGCTCCTTCTGCATGAGGACGAGCAGCACCTTGGGGTTGATCCCACACGCGTGGGCGACCTTCGCGACGATCCTCGCCGCCGACTCGTTCACGGCGCCGCGGTAGGCCTCGCAGTGTCCGGGCTCGGCCGCCGGGACGGACTCGGTGCTGGCACGGAAGTCCGCCAGGCACGGCACGCCGTCCTTCGGGGTACAGGGCTGGGAGGCGAAGAACGCCTGGACGTCAGCCTCGCTCATGGCGTTCGCGTCGTAGAAGTTCGCGTCGCTGATGATCTCGCCCGGGTCGAAGTCCGTACCGCGGACCGTGGGCGGTGTCGGCTGGGCGGGCTTGCTGGGAGCCGGCTTCGCCGGCTTCGTCGGTTTCGGGGTCGCCGTCGAGGGCGTGGTCGGCGAGGGACTCGGAGTGGGCGTCGGCGTCGTCTGCGTCGGGCTCAACTGCGAGCTCGCCGCGGTCGCCGGCGTGGTCGGCAGTGCGCCGAGTGCGACGAGCGCACCGATACCGAGCGCGGCGAGCAGCGAGGCCGCGGCCGATCGATGCCCACGGCGACGCCGCGCGGGCGAGGGGACCGACGGAGCACGCATGACGACCAGCCTAATCGGGACCGGTGACGTGCAGGGCTTGCGGCGGCCGACAACCGACGGATAGCCTGAAGGCACTGTGAAGAACTGAGCGAATCGACGTCCCGCGCCTGCGGCAGACCATCACGAACGTGATGTGCCCGGCGGGAATCCATCGAGGTACGCCAGACGCTTCCAGGTCCGCCCAGGAGTTCGAGCCCAGCGCTCACTCCTGACGTGTCGGACGACGACCGTACGCGGCGTGCCCCATCTCGAAAGGGGCCTCCATGCGAGCACCCGTGACCCACGCAACACCAGTCCACCGCCGCACCGCTTCGAGGTTCGGGCGATCCATCGACATCCAGCAGCTCCGCGCCGACGGCGTCACCCGCTCCTACGGCGACCGCGTCGTGTTGCGCGACGTCGACCTCGTCGTGTCGGCCGGGGACCGTCTCGGCCTGATCGGCGAGAACGGCGCGGGGAAGTCCACGCTGCTGCGCATCCTCGCCGGGATCGACGAGCCGGACGACGGCGAGGCCGTCCGCCCGGTGCGCACCGGCATCCTCATGCAGGAACTCGAACTCCCGGACGACACGACGGTCGGCGAGCTGCTGGAGCAGGCGCTCGGCGAGGTCCGGGCCGTCGAGCAGGAGCTCGAGACGTCGGCGTCGGCACTCGGTGAGCGGGGTACCGCCGGTGACGGTTCCGCCGAGCAGCGGTACGCCGCCGCGCTCGACGCGGCGGAACGCGCGGACGTCTGGACGGCGGACGCCCGGTTGGACGCGGTCGTCGACGGCCTCGGTATCACCGGGATCGAACGGTCGCGACGACTGGGTGAGGTGAGCGGGGGACAGCGATCCCGCTTCGCCCTCGCCGCGCTCCTCGTCGCCAGACCGACCGCACTGCTGCTCGACGAGCCGACCAACCATCTGGACGACGAGGCGGTCGCCTTCCTCCGCGGCCACCTGTCGGAGTGGCCGGGCCCGGTGCTCTTCGCGAGCCACGACCGCGCCTTCCTCGACGAGGTGGCGACGGGGCTCGTCGACATCGATCCGTCCCGCCCGGTCCCCGTCGACGAGGCATCACCCGTCGTGGAGTTCGGCGGGCCGTTCAGTGAGTACCTCGGCTGGAAGGCCGCAGAACTCGACCGGTGGTCGACGCGTTACGAGGAGGAGCAGGCCGAGCTGCGACGGCTCGCGTCCGCGGTGCACGACGTGGCCCCGCGGATCAACCACGATCGGGGCATCCGCGACAACAACCGGATGGCGTTCGGCATGCGAGGCGACCGCGTCGAGCAGCAGATCAGTCGGCGGGTGCGGAACGCGCAGCTCAGACTCGAGGTCCTCGAGCGCGAGCAGGTGCGGCGCCCGCCTCGCCAACTCTTGTTCGCAGGGATCCCGAGCGGCTCGACGGTCCTCGACGAGGGGGAGCAGCTGCTCGACCTCGCCGACGCCCGCGTCGACGGCCGGCTGCACCTCGAACGCCTGCAGCTGGCGCCCCGGTCGCGCGTGCTGGTCACCGGGGCGAACGGTTCGGGGAAGTCGACGCTCCTGTCGGTGCTCGCCGGTTCGCTGCGTCTCGATGCGGGGACCCTCCTCCGGCGGAAGGGGCTCCGGGTGGGGCTCCTCGAGCAGGACGTCGCGTTCCCGGAGGCGGATCGATCACCTCGGGAGGTCTACGACCGGGCGCTCGGCGAGGCGCGTGCAGCGCGGACCCCGCTCGCGGGTCTCGGGCTCCTGGCGCTTCGCGATCTCGACCGTCCGATCGGTCGGCTCTCCGTCGGGCAGCAGCGCCGTCTGGCCTTGGCGCTCATCATCGCGAGGCCTCCGCATCTGTTCCTCCTGGACGAGCCGACGAACCACCTGTCGCTCGCGCTCGCGACGGAGCTCGAGGACGCGCTGGGCGATTACCCGGGTGCGGTCGTCATCGCGAGCCACGACCGGTGGCTCCGTCGGCGCTGGACCGGCGACACCCTGATGCTGGACCGCCGCTGACCGGGATCCCGGTCGGTCCTGCCTGGGCACCGAGCCGCGCTCGGTGCCCAGGTCGGAACCGCAGCTACCCGGAGCGCAAGGCGCCCGTCGGCGGGGTCGCTCCGCGCTCACGTGCGCAGGAGCGCGGTCCGGTGATGCGCGTCTGCGCATCGCCGTGTTTCCGGCGGATGACGCCGGTGCCACCGTTCTGTAACGCTTCGGTCGCGAAGCCGGGATCGTCCGTCCGGCAGTCGTCGCATTGGGTAACGTAACCCCATACGCCCCGTGACCCGCGGGGCTGCATCTTGGAGGCTACCTTGGCAATCTCAACTCGGAAGGCCGCTGCGGGCGCAATCGCCGGCGTCGGTCTCATGGCACTGCTCGCCGGCTGCGCATCGGCTCCCAGCACCGGCGACGGCGACTCGACCGGTGCCGCATCCGACTTCCTCCCGTGCATGGTCTCCGACGCCGGTGGCTTCACCGACAAGTCGTTCAACCAGCTCGGCTACGAGGGTCTGACCGAGGCGGCGAAGGAGCTCGGCGTCGAGCCCATCACCGTCCAGTCCGACAAGGCCGACGACTACAAGCCGAACCTGCAGAGCCTGGCCGACCAGGGCTGCTCGCTCATCGTCAGCGTCGGCTTCGCCCTCTCCGCCGACACCGTCACGGCCGCACTCGCGAACCCCGACATCGACTACGCGATCATCGACGACGCCGCCGACAACGACTTCGACGGCAAGGTCGACGCCCCGAACATCAAGCCGATCCTGTTCGACACCGTCCAGGCCGCCTTCCTCGCCGGCTACGCAGCGGCCGACTACTCGAAGACCGGCGTCGTCGGCACCTTCGGCGGCCAGCCCTTCCCGTCCGTCCAGATCTTCATGGACGGCTTCGCCGAGGGCGTCGCGTACTACAACGAGCAGAAGGGCAAGAGCGTCCAGGTCGTCGGTTGGGACGTCGCCGCTCAGACCGGTTCGTTCACCGGTGGCTTCGAGGCCAACGACACCGCGAAGCAGCTCGCCCGCACGCTCATCGACCAGAACGCCGATGTGCTCATGCCCGTCGGTGGCCCGATCTTCCTGAGCGCGATCGCCGAGATCCAGGAGACCGGTAAGGACATCGCGATGGTCGGTGTCGACGCCGACCTGTTCGTCACGAACGCGGACACCGGCAACCTTTTCCTCACCTCCGTCCTGAAGGACATGAAGGCCGGCGTCGGCGACGTCGTGACCGAGGCGGGTGGCGGCAAGTTCGACGCCGCCGCGTACATCGGCACCCTCGAGAACGAGGGCGTCGGCATCGCGCCGTTCCACGACTTCGAGTCCAAGGTCTCGCCGACCCTGGCCGACGAACTCGACACGATCAAGCAGGGGATCATCGACGGTTCCATCAAGGCGACCTCGGTCTCCTCGCCCGTCAAGTAGTCCCTCTTCACCCGGGCCATCGCCCGGGACTCCGGGGGGAGGTCGCGATCCGCGACCTCCCCCCGCTTTGTCCGCGGCACGGTCGGACGGCGATCCCGACCGCCTGTGCCGACATCCGACACGTGACTAGATTGGGACCCATGAAGCTCGAGCTCCGCGGCATCACCAAACGGTTCGGCGCACTCACCGCCAACGACCACATCGACCTCACCGTCGAACCGGGGGAGATCCACTGTCTCCTCGGCGAGAACGGTGCCGGCAAGTCCACCCTCATGAACGTCCTGTACGGCCTGTATCAGGCCGACGAGGGCGAGATCCTCCTGGACGACGTCGTCCAGCACTTCCAGGGCCCTGGCGACGCCATGGGCGCAGGCATCGGCATGGTGCACCAGCACTTCATGCTCATCCCCGTCTTCACCGTCGCCGAGAACGTCATGCTCGGCCACGAGCAGACCAAGGGCGGTGGCCGCCTCGACGTCGCCGCGGCCCGCAAGCTCGTCATCGACATCTCCGAGCGGTTCGGCTTCAGCCTCGATCCGGACGCCATCGTCGGCGACCTCCCGGTCGGGGTGCAGCAGCGCGTCGAGATCGTCAAGGCGCTGTCCCGCAACGCCAACGTCCTCGTCTTCGACGAGCCCACCGCCGTGCTCACGCCGCAGGAGACGGACGAGCTCATGGCGATCATGAAGCAGCTCAAGGAGGAGGGGACGTCCATCGTCTTCATCACCCACAAGCTGCGCGAGGTCCGCGAAGTCGCCGACCGCATCACCGTCATCCGCCTCGGCAAGGTCGTCGGCGAGGCCTCGCCCACCGCGACGAACGCCGAGCTGGCGTCCCTCATGGTCGGGCGTCCCGTCGAACTCACGGTCCACAAGGAGGCGCCGAACCTCGGCGACACCACCTTCACCGTGCAGGACCTGTCCGTCGTCGACCACCTCGGCCAGCTCGTCGTCAACGGCGTCAGCTTCGAGGTGCGCGAGGGCGAGGTGCTCGCCATCGCCGGCGTGCAGGGCAACGGACAGACCGAGCTCACCGAGGCGATCCTCGGGCTGCAGCCGCACACCAAGGGCAGCATCAAGCTCGACGGCGTCGAACTCGTCGGGTCCACCCCACGGAAGGTGCTCGACGCCGGCGTCGGGTTCGTGCCCGAGGACCGGTCCGAGGACGGGCTCGTCAAACAATTCACCATCGCCGAGAACCTCATGCTGGACCGATCGACCGGTGCGCCCTTCGTGAAGGGCGGCAACGTCCAGCGCGGGTTCCGCGACGAGTTCGCCCGCGAGAAGTCGCAGGAGTTCGACGTCCGGTCGCAGGGCATCGAATCGCCGGCGGGCTCCCTGTCCGGCGGCAACCAGCAGAAGGTCGTCCTCGCCCGTGAGCTCAGCCGTGAGCTGCGGCTGTTCGTCGCCGCACAGCCGACCCGCGGCATCGACGTCGGCTCGATCGAGTTCGTGCACAAGCGCATCGTCGCCACGCGCGACGCAGGCATCCCCGTCATCGTCGTGTCGACCGAGCTCGACGAGGTCGTCGCGCTCGCCGACCGCATCGCCGTCATGTACCGCGGCGGCATCGTCGGGATCGTCCCGGCATCGACCCCCAGAGAGGTCCTCGGCCTCATGATGGCCGGCGAACTCCCGGCAGGAGCAGCAGCATGAGCGAGACGTCCCACACCCCGCCCGGAACGGTCCAGCCGGTGGCACCGGGTGAGGCGAAGCCCGACACGACCCAGCCGCGCTCGAACAAGGTGCTCGCCGAGATCCTCAACTCGAGCATCGTCATCTCGATCCTCGCCGTCGTCCTGGCGATGGTCGTCGGTGCGATCCTCATCGCGCTGACCGATCCGAAGGTCCACACCGCCGCCGGGTACTTCTTCGCGCGCCCGGGTGACACCATCGCGGCGGTCTGGCAGTCGGCGACCGGTGCGTACGGCGCGCTCTTCCAAGGGTCGATCTACAACTTCAAGCGCCCGGACTTCCTGAACGGCATCCGCCCGCTGACGGAGACGCTGACCTTCGCGACCCCGCTGATCCTCGCCGGACTCGGTGTCGGCCTGGCGTTCCGGGTCGGCATGTTCAACATCGGTGGGCGTGGTCAGATGCTCATCGCCGCCGCCTGCGCCGGATGGGTCGGCTTCACGCTCGACCTCCCGCCCGTGGTGCACCTGCTCGTCGCGATCGCCGCCGGCATCATCGGTGGCGCGTTCTGGGGCGGCATCGTCGGTGTCCTGAAGGCCCGCACCGGTGCGCACGAGGTGATCATCACGATCATGCTCAACTACGTCGCGTTCTACCTCATCACCTTCATGCTCTCCACGCAGGGGCTGTTGCAGGCTCCCGGCTCGAACGTGCCGAAGAGCGCTGCGATGGCACCGAACGCGGTGCTGCCGAAGCTCCTCGGTGACCGCTACAACCTGCACGCCGGCTTCCTCGTCGCGATCCTCGCGGTCGTGTTCGTGTGGTGGTTGTTCAGCCGGTCGTCGATCGGGTTCCGCTTCCGAGCGGTCGGTGAGAACCCGAACGCCGCGCGCGTCGCGGGTATCGACGTGAAGAACACCTACGTGTACGCCATGCTGCTCTCCGGCGGACTGATCGGTCTCGCCGGCGTCTCGCAGGTGCTCGGAACGGTGACCTCCGGGTTCGACAACGGCATCGACGCCGGCATCGGCTTCGACGCCATCACCGTCGCGCTGCTCGGACGCAGCCGGCCGGGCGGCATCCTCATCGCCGGCATCCTGTTCGGTGCGCTCAAGGCCGGCGGGTACTCCATGCAGGCCACCCAGGGCGTGAACGTGCCGATCGACATCGTGCTCGTCCTCCAGGCGCTCATCGTGCTGTTCATCGCGGCTCCGCCGCTCGTGCGGGCGATCTTCTTCCTGCCGAAGCCCGACGGTTCGACGCGCCGAACGCGTCGCTCCGCCAAGAAGGAGGTGTCCGCATGAGTGGATTCACGCTCGACAAGCAGACGCCGCAGCCGGCTCCCGACGCCCCGATCGTCCTCGAGACGGTCGTCGTCCGCAGCTGGAAGGCTCCGATCGCGTTCGGGATCTTCACCGTCATCGCGTTCCTGTTGTTCGTCATCTGGCACCGCGACGGCAACAGCACGTTCCGGCTCTCCAGTGACGGCGACGTCATCCAACTGCCGACGGTCGTGCTCCCGTCCACGGTCACCGGCATCGTCGTCACGATCCTCCTGGCCGCCATCGCGGCGCTGAGCGCGTACCTCGTCACCACGGGCAAGAAGATCCCGCTCTGGCTCATCACCGTGTTCGGGGTGCTGTTCATGGTCGGGTTCCTGTCGTGGGCCGCCGCGGGCAAGGCGATCCCGATCACCGGGCTCCTGCTCGGCACGGTCGCGCTGAGCGTCCCGCTCATCTTCGGCGCGCTCGGCGGCGTCATCTCCGAGCGGGTCGGCGTCGTGAACATCGCGATCGAGGGACAGCTGCTCGCCGGCGCGTTCTCGTCCGCCTTCGTCGCCTCGGTGACGGGGAACGCCTTCCTCGGGCTCGTCGCGGCGATGATCGCCGGGACGCTCGTGAGCTTCCTGCTCGCGGCGTTCTCGATCAAGTACCTCGTCGACCAGGTCATCGTCGGTGTCGTGCTCAACGTCCTCGTCGTCGGCTTGACGAGCTTCCTGTACTCGCAGGTGCTCACGAAGAACGAGGCGCTCTTTAACAGCCCGCCGAAGTTCCCCCGGATCAACATCCCGATCCTCAGCGAGATCCCGCTCATCGGACCCGTGCTGTTCCGCCAGACGATCATCATCTACCTGATGTACATCGCCGTGGCCGTGGTGTTCTTCTGCCTGTTCTACACGCGCTGGGGCCTCCGCCTGCGCGCCGTGGGTGAGCACCCGCAGGCGGCCGACACCGTGGGCATCAACGTGAACCGGACGCGCTTCTGGAACGTCGCGCTCGCGGGCGCGATCGTCGGCCTCGGTGGGGCCTACTTCACCCTGGGCTCGGTCGGTGCGTTCAACAAGGAGATGACGGCGGGTGCCGGCTACATCGCACTCGCGGCGGTCATCTTCGGACGTTGGGACCCGCTCAAGGCGACCCTCGCCGCGCTGCTGTTCGGCTTCACGCAGAACCTCCAGTTCGCGCTGAGCGCCATCGGCTCCCCGGTGCCGAGTGCGTTCATGCTCATGCTGCCGTACGTCGTGACGATCTTCGCGGTCGCCGGACTCGTCGGCATCTCCCGCGGACCGGCGGCCGCCGGCAAGCCCTACGTGAAGGGCTGACCGTGAGCGACACGACGACCACGCCACCCGTCGACTGGGAGGCGCTGCACACCGCGGCCCGGGAGGCGATGGGTCACGCCTACGTGCCCTACAGCCGTTTCCCGGTCGGCGCGGCTGCCCTCGTGGACGACGGCCGGATCATCTCCGGCTGCAACGTCGAGAACGCCAGCTACGGCCTGACGCTGTGCGCCGAGTGCGCGCTCGTCTCCGCGCTCCACATGTCGGGCGGAGGACGCCTCGTGGCGTTCGCCTGCGTCGACGGCAAGGGCGAACGCCTCATGCCGTGCGGCCGTTGCCGACAGCTGCTGTACGAACACTCGACGGCGGGCATGCTGCTCGACACCGTCTCCGGCATCCGCACCATCGACGAGGTCCTGCCGGACGCTTTCGGACCACGTCAACTCGAGGAGTACCACGCATGAGTTCGGTAGAAGCATTCGACGTCGTCGACCTCATCCGCACGAAGCGCGACCGCGGTGAGCTGTCGACACCGCAGATCGACTGGCTGATCGACGCGTTCACCCGGGGCTACGTCGCCGACGAGCAGATGTCGGCGCTGGCGATGGCGATCCTGCTGAACGGCATGGAGCGGCGCGAGATCCGCGACCTCACGATGGCGATGATCGCGAGCGGTGAGCGGATGAGCTTCGCGTCGCTCGACAAACCGACCTCGGACAAGCACTCGACCGGCGGCGTGGGCGACAAGATCACCCTGCCGCTCGCCCCGCTCGTCGCCGTGTTCGGCGTCGCGGTGCCGCAGCTGTCGGGCCGCGGGCTCGGGCACACGGGTGGGACGCTCGACAAGCTCGAGAGCATCCCGGGATGGCGCGCGGCGCTGACGAACGACGAGATGATGGCGCAGCTGGCGGACGTCGGCGCGGTCATCTGCGCCGCCGGTTCCGGTCTCGCCCCGGCGGACAAGCGCCTGTACGCCCTGCGCGACACGACGGGCACGGTCGAGGCGATCCCGCTCATCGCGTCCAGCATCATGTCGAAGAAGATCGCCGAAGGCACCGGGGCGCTCGTCCTCGACGTCAAGTTCGGCTCCGGCGCCTTCATGCAGGAGTACGAGCGTGCCGAGGAACTGGCGCGCACGATGGTCGCGCTCGGGACGGACGCCGGTGTGGCGACGACCGCGCTGTTGACGGACATGAACGTCCCGCTCGGCCTCGCGATCGGCAACGCGAACGAGGTGCGCGAGTCCGTCGAGGTCCTGGCGGGTGGTGGTCCGGCGGACGTCGTCGAGCTGACGCTCGCCCTCGCGCGGGAGATGCTGACCCTCGCCGGGCAGCCGGACGCGGACGTCGAGGGCGCCCTCGCGGACGGTCGGGCCATGGACGTCTGGAAGCGCATGATCCGCGCACAGGACGGCGACCCGGACGCACCGCTGCCGGTCGCCAAGGAGACGCACGTCGTCACGGCATCGCGCGACGGCGTGCTGGCGACGCAGGAGGCACTGCCGTTCGGCATCGCGGCCTGGCGCCTCGGAGCCGGTCGGGCCAGGCAGCAGGACCCGGTCATCCACGCGGCGGGCATCGACCTGCACGCGAAGCCGGGTGACGAGGTCCGGGCCGGACAGCCGCTCTTCACGCTGAGCGCCGACGATGCCGCCCGCTTCCCGCGGGCGCTCGAGGCGCTCGAGGGTGCCTACACGATCGAGGACACCGCGCCGCCGCGCGGCCCCATCGTCCGGGCCCGCATCGAGGCCTGACGGCCGCAGACGCTCAGTCCGTCGCCCGGTCCTCGAGGCGACGGACTGAGCCATGTCGCAGGATGCGCGCGAGCGGTACAGTGAACCCCGTGACCTCTGCAGACGAATCCCCCCTCTCCGGCGTCGACCTCCGCGCGCTCCCGAAGATCTCGCTCCACGACCACCTCGACGGTGGTGTGCGGCCGGCCACGATCATCGAGCTGGCCGAGGCCATCGGTGTCGACGTCCCCGTGTCGGACCCCGACGGCCTGGCCGACTGGTTCTACACGCAGTGCAACGCCGGTTCGCTCGTCGAGTACCTCAAGACCTTCGATCTCAGCACCGCGGTCATGCAGACCGAGGAGGGGCTCGTCCGCATCGCGCGCGAGTTCGTCCAGGACCTCGCTGCGGACGGCGTCATCTACGGCGAGGTGCGCTGGGCTCCCGAACAGCACCTCACCCGGGGCCTCAGCCTCGACGCGGTCGTCGAGGCCGTCCAGGAGGGTATCGAGCTCGGTGTCAAGGACGCCGCCCACTCCGGCTCCGACATCCAGATCGGTCAGCTCGTCACGGCCATGCGGCATGCCGACCGTGCGCTCGAGATCGCTGAGCTCGCCGTGCGTCATCGCGAGCGCGGCGTGGTCGGGTTCGACATCGCCGGCGCCGAGGCGGGCTTCCCCGCCAGCAAGCACCGCCTGGCGTTCGACTACCTGGCGGCCGAGCTGTTCCCGGTCACCGTCCACGCGGGGGAGGCCGACGGCATCGAGTCGATCCGGAGCGCCCTGCTCGACGGCCGTGCGTTGCGACTCGGCCACGGTGTCCGCATCGCCGAGGACATCTTCATCGAGCGCGACGACGCCGAGTCCCTCTACGCCACGCTCGGTCCCGTCGCGGAGTGGGTCCGCGACCGCAAGATCCCGTTGGAGCTCAGCCCGCAGTCGAACCTGCAGACCGGAGCCATCGCGGCCTGGGGCGAGGAACTCGAGGACCACCCGTTCGACCTGCTCTACCAGCTCGACTTCGCCGTCACGGTCAACGTCGACAATCGCACCATGAGCGACACGAGCCTGACGAAGGAGCTCGCGCTCCTCTCCGAGGCGTTCGACTACGACCTGACCGACCTGGAGACCTTCCAGCTGAACGCCGCCGCCGCGACGTTCCAGCCGTTGGAGATCCGCGAGGCCTTGGCGGACCGCATCTCGGAGGCGTTCGACGAGTTCCTCGACGACGACGAGGACTGACGATGTCGGCAGGTGCTGTTCCGGCGACCGCCTGGGCGGCACCTGCGGGGCAGGCTTCCAGCCTCGGAGCGTTACGATGGTTCCGATCCACTCGGGTCGACCGATCCTCTGATTGAAGCGATGCCACTCCCAGAACTGTCCGAAGCCAGCGTCGCGCTCCACGTCGATGCCGACGACTGGCGCGAGGCGATCCGCGTAGCCGGAGCGCTGCTGTCCGACACCCGCGCGACCGACGTCGCGTACACGCAACGGATGATCGACGTCGTCGAGGAGTTCGGCGCGTACGTCGTGATCGCGCCGGGCCTGGCGCTCGCGCACGCCCGACCGGGTGCCGACGTCCACGAGGACGCCCTCGTCGTCGCGACCCTCGCTGCTCCGGTCCGGTTCGGCCACCCCCACAACGACCCCGTCTCGGTGGTCCTCGGCCTCGCGGTCACCACCGCTGAGTCACACGTGGGTTGGGTGGCGGAGATCGCCAACGTCTTCAACGACGAGACCGCCATCCCGCGGCTCGCTGCGGCCACGACGCTCGACGAGGTGCGAGCCGTGTTCGGTGCGTCACCGCTGTCCGGCGGGGGCCAGGCATGAAGATCGTCGCCGTCTGCGGTTCGGGAGTCGGCTCCTCGGCCATCCTCAAGCTCAACGCCGAACGCGCGCTCGAACGCCTCGACCTCGAGGCCGACGTCGTCGCCGGCGACATCGAGAGCCTCGGCACCACCGCGGCCGACGCCCAGGTGATCCTGACCTCGCCGGAGCTCGTCGAGCGCATCGGCAAGACCTTCGCCGACATCGTCGTCATCGACAACTACTTCGACCTCGCCGAACTCACCGAGAAGCTCGAACGCGCCATCGGCTGAGTGGTGTGCGCCCCGGTCTCCGGGCCGCACACCACCGGGCGCCGAGCCGGTCGAGGGGCTAGGAGACGAGCGCCGTGAGGTCCGTCCGCAGAGCGGCGAGCCGTGCGGTGACCGTGGCCGCCCGCTCGGCGGCGTCGCCGTCGGCGGACTGGACGTCGACGTACACCTTGAGCTTCGGCTCCGTGCCGCTCGGCCGGATCATGACCCTGGTGCCGTCGTCGAGCCAGACGCGCAGGACGTCGCTCGGCGGGAGCGCCTCGAACCCGTCGGCGAGGTCGTCGATCCGGGTCACCCGAGCTCCCGCGAGCTCCGTCGGCGGGAGCGCCCGCAGCCCGGCCATGACCTCGCCGATGCGGCTGAGTTCGGTGTAGCGGATGGATATCTGGTCGCTGCCGAAGGAACCGAAGGTGTCCGCGAACCGGTCGAGGAGCCCCGCGACGCTCTCGCCCGCCTGCGCCGACGCCGTCGCGAGACCGAGGAACGCGACGGCGGCCGAGATGCCGTCCTTGTCGCGCACGGTCCCGGGGTTCACGAGGTAGCCGAGGGCCTCCTCGAAGCCGAAGAGCATGCCCGGCGTCCGGGAGATCCACTTGAACCCGGTGAGCGTCTCGCGGAACTCGAGGCCGTGCGCCTCGGCGACGAGGCGAAGGGCGGGGGAGGAGACGATCGAGCACGCGAGCGTGCCCTCGGGAGCCGCATCGCCGTCGAGTGCGGCACTGGCGGCCTGGGCGGCCCGCCAGCCGAGGAGGAGACCGACCTCGTTGCCGGTGAGCCGACGGAACCCCGAGGGGGCCGCGTCGTCGGGGATCGCGATCGCCAGGCGGTCGGCGTCGGGGTCGTTGGCGATGATGAGGTCGGCGCCGACCGCTCGCGCCGTCGCGAAGGACAGGTCGAGCGCGCCCGGCTCCTCCGGGTTCGGGAAGCTGACGGTCCGGAAGGTGGGATCGGGATCGATCTGCTCGGTGACGAGTTCCGGTGCCGGATATCCGGCGGTCTCGAGGACGCGCCGGGTCGTCTCCCAACCCACGCCGTGCATGGCCGTGTAGACGACGCGCAGCTGGCCGCCCGCCGGGGCGGGAGCGACGGCTGCGGTCTCGGCGACATAGGCGTCGACGACGTCCTCGCCCGCGATCTCGAACCCGTCGCTGCGCGGGAGGTCCTGGACGAGCGCCGTCTCGGCGATGCGCCCGATGTGGGCGGCGATGGCCGCGTCGGCGGGGGAGACGATCTGGGACCCGTGGTGCTCGCCGCCCAGGTACACCTTGTAGCCGTTGTCGGCGGGCGGATTGTGACTCGCGGTCACCATGACGCCGGCCGAGGCGTCGAAGAACCGCACGGCGAACGCGAGGACGGGCGTCGGCAGGAGCCGTGGCAGCAGGATGGCGCGGACGCCGGCACCGGCCATCAGCTCGGCGGTGTCGCCGGCGAACACGGCGGAGTTCTTCCGGCCGTCGTAGCCGATGACGACGCTCGGCGTCACGCCTTCCGGTGCCTGCTCGAGCAGGTAGGCGGCGAGTCCGGCCGCGGCCTGCGACACGAGGACCCGGTTCATCCGGTTGGAACCGGCCTCGATGCGTCCGCGGAGCCCGGCCGTGCCGAACTGCAGACGGGTGTCGAAGCGGTCGTGCAGTTCTGCGACGGCCACGTCGTCGGACACGCGGGCGCGTTCGACGAGGCCTGCCAGTTCGGCCCGGGTCTCGTCGTCGGGATCCTGGGCGAGCCAGGCCTCGGCGGTCGCGAGCAGGCTCGTCGCCTCGCTCACAGGGCCGCGACGATCTGCGCGAGGAGCTTGCTGATCACCGGCTCGGCCGCCTGGCCGGCCTCGATGACCTCGGCATGGCTGAGCGGTGTCTGCTGGATGCCGGCGGCGAGGTTCGTGATGAGCGACATCCCGAGGACCTCCATGCCGGCCTGACGTGCGGCGATCGCCTCGAGCGCGGTCGACATGCCGACGATGTGACCACCGATCGCCTTCGCCATCTGGACCTCGGCCGGGGTCTCGTAGTGCGGACCGCGGAACTGCGTGTAGACGCCTTCGTCGAGCTCCGGAGCGACGCTGTGCGCGATGTCCCGCAGCCGCTTGGCGTAGAGGTCGGTGAGGTCGATGAAGGTCGCACCTTCGAGCGGCGAGTCGGCGGTGAGGTTGATGTGGTCGCTGATCAGCACGGGCGTCCCCGGCGTCCAGTGGTCCTTGATGCCGCCGGCGCCGTTCGTCAGCACCATGATGCGGGCACCGGCAGCCGCAGCCGTCCGGACGCTGTGCACGACGCGGCGGACACCGTGGTTCTCGTAGTAGTGCGTCCGGGCGCCGATGACGAGCGCACGCTTGCCGCTCGGGAGCAGGATCGAGCGCAGGGTGCCCACGTGGCCCTCGAGCGCCGGCTTCGAGAAGCCGACGATCTCCGATGCCGGGATCGTCGCCGTCGTCTCGCCGATCAGATCGGCCGCCTTGCCCCAGCCGCTGCCGAGGGTGAGCGCGATGTCGTGGCGTTCGACGCCGGTCTTCTCGGCGATCTGGCCGGCGGCTTCGCGGGCGATCTCGAAGGGATCGACATCGGACAGATCGAGTGGGTTCGCAGAGGTTTCGGACATCCTCTCACTCTAGACAGGGGCGGGGCCGCCGCCCAACCGTGGCGACCCCGCTCATCCGCGCACGATCCCGGCCGCTGCAGGCCCGAACGGGTTTGGTCCCGCCCCTGGTGGCGCGCGAGAATGGAGGCATGGCCTACGAGTTCGAACGCAAGCAGCGAGTGGCGATCATCGGAGGCGGACCCGGCGGGTACGAGGCTGCCCTCGCCGGGGCGCAGCTCGGGGCCGACGTCACGCTCGTGGAGCGTTCGGGCGTCGGCGGAGCGGCCGTCATCACCGACGTCGTCCCGTCCAAGAGCCTCATCGCCACGGCCGACGCGGTCGGGGCCATCGGCGAGGCCGCCGACCTCGGTGTGCAGTTCTTCGTCCGCTCGGAGACCACCGGCAAGCCCAGCCGTCCCGAGGTCGCGGTGAACCTCGCCGCCGTCAACAAGCGACTGCTCGGACTGGCCCGCCAGCAGTCCGAGGACATGCGGGCGAGTCTCATCCGTGCCGGTGTCCGCATCGTCAACGGTCAGGGGCGGCTCGACGGACCGAACGAGGTCATCGTCTCGACCGATCTGTCCGCCGGCACCGACTTCGACCGCATCGAGGCCGACACCGTCGTCGTCTCCGTCGGCGCGAGCCCGCGCCAGTTGCCCTCCGCCCTGCCGGACGGCGAGCGCATCCTCACCTGGACGCAGCTCTACAACCTCACCTCCGTCCCCGAGCACCTCATCGTCGTCGGCTCGGGCGTCACCGGCGCCGAGTTCGCCTCCGCCTACACGGCGCTCGGCTCCAAGGTCACGCTCATCTCGAGCCGCGACCAGGTGCTGCCCGGTGAGGACGCCGATGCGGCGGCGGTCATCGAGAACGTCTTCAAGCGCAACGGCATGACGGTCCTGTCGAAGTCGCGGGCCGACTCCGTCACCCGGACCGAGACCGGCGTCGTCGCCACGCTCTCCGACGGCCGCACGGTCGAGGGGTCGCACTGTCTCATGGCGGTCGGTTCGGTGCCCAACACCGCCGGGATCGGTCTCGAGGAGGCCGGCGTGCAGCTGACCGATTCCGGACACATCCGCGTCAACCGGGTGGCGCGCACGAGCGTCCCCAACATCTACGCAGCCGGTGACTGCACGACCTTCCTGCCGCTCGCGTCCGTCGCGTCGATGCAGGGTCGCACCTCGATGCTGCACGCGATGGGCGACGCGGTGAACCCGACCGAGATCCGCAACGTCGCCGCGAACATCTTCACGCAGCCCGAGATCGCGACCGTGGGCTGGACCCAGAAGCAGATCGAGGACGGCATCGCCCAGGGTGAGATCTACAAGCTGCCGCTCGCCCAGAACCCGCGCGCGAAGATGATGGGCATCAAGGACGGCTTCGTCAAGCTGTTCGCGCGGACCGGCAGCGGGACGGTCATCGGCGGGGTCATCGTCGCCCCGAAGGCCAGCGAGCTCATCTTCCCGCTCGCCCTCGCGGTCGAGCAGCGGCTGAACGTCGACCAGGTCGCGCGTGCCTTCACGGTCTACCCGTCACTCACCGGGTCGATCACCGACGCGGCGCGCGCCATGCACATCGTCGAATAGACGTCGTCCTCGTCGAACCGTCGCCGAGGAGCTGGACGTCACCGATCGCGGTTCGCGAGCACGATGCGCGCGACGGCGACCCGCGAGCGCACGCCCCAGGCGTGGAAGACGGCGCTGAGATGCTTCTCGACGGTCTTGCGGGAGATGCCGAGGGCTGTCGCGATCTCGTCGTTGGACAGTCCGTCCGCGACGAGTTCGGTGAGGTCCCGCTGTCGGGGCGTGAGCGGTGCGGTCGGGACGGGGACGGCGGTCAACGGCAGTGTGGCCGGGAGCCGTGAGGGGAGCTGGCGGCGGGACACGATCCCGAACGCGGCGAGCACCCGGGTGACGTGCGCGTCGACCGTGCGCGAGGAGAGCTGGAGGACGGACGCGATCTCCGCCGTCGAGTTGCCCTCCGCGGAGAGCAGGGCGACCTCGCGTTCGCGCGGCGACAGTCCGTCCCAACCGGATCCCGCGACCGGCGCGAGACGTCGACCGATCGCCTTCAGCTCCCGGGCGGCGGAGCGGGTCGCGGCGGTGTGTCCGCCGCGGACCGCCTGCTCGGCGAGCACGGCCAACTCGCGGACGGCCTGCGTCCGGTCGGACATGGCGATCAGGGCGCGCGTCGCGAGGATCTCGCCGATCCCGGCTTCCAGCATGCGGCCGTCGGCCAACGCGCGGGTGGTCGCCGTGCGCGCGAGCGCCAGCGCCTCGGCGGGGCGCCCACGGAGGAGTTCGAGCTTGCACTGCATCCGGAGGATGGCCGGCCCGGGGACCCTGCGGTCGACGTCGGCGGCGATGAAGCCGATGAGGCGTTCCGATTCGACGATGTCGCGGTCGAGGAACGCGCTCGAGACCAGCAGTTCGATCGCGAGGGCCCGGTCCTGGACGGACAGGCCGCTGAAGTCGTTCCCCGAAGCGCTGCGGGCGAGGGCCGCGGCGCCGTGGTCGTCCGCGAGGGCTGCGAGACCGTAGCCGACGAGGAGATAGCACGTCGTCTGGAAGGCGCCCGTGGGCTCGGGGATGGCCTGACGGACGCGGCGCGCGAGCGTCCTGGTCGCCCCCTGCTCGGCACGGTTCCCGGCGACGAGGCACTGCACGGCCTCCGCGTACAGCGCGGTCGGTCCGCTCCCGGCCCGCTCGAACATCGCGAGCGCGGCGGCCTCGGCCTCGGCGACGCGTCCCTCGTTGAGCAGGAGGCGGGCGAGGACCCCGTCGACGAGTGTCCGGTACAAGCGCCCCGGGGTGGCGGCGATGTCGTCGGCGAACGCGTCGGCGAAGCGCCGGGCGGCGTGGATCAGGACGTTGACGACGGCACCCTCGACGAGCAGGTACCCGACGAGCCAGGCCAGGGTCGGTTCGAGGTCCCCGCCGTCGTCGACGAGGGCGTCCGCCTCCGCGAAGCACCCCTCCAGCTCCGAGCCGGACGAGCGGTCCGACCCGAGGGCCAGCCCGGCGGCTCCGAGCACGAGCAGGCGGGTCGTCCGGTCGGAGTCCGTCGAGGCGGCGAGCGCGTCCACCGCGTCCCGGCGACAACCCGCGAAGTCGGCGGTGGTGAACCGGGCGTAGGACAGGAGGGCGAGGACGCGGGGATCGGACGCAGCGCCGGGCTCCGCCTCGAGCAGTGCGATCGCACCGGCGGCGTCGAAGTCCGCCACACGATCCAACGCATCTTCGAGGAGGTCGGCTGCTGACACCTGCTCAGCGTATCGTCGCCCGGGCCGATGCGACGCCCGAAGGCGCCGGTCGGGTCAGCTGATGGTGAGGAGCTGGTGACCTGACGAGACCGTGGCACCGACCGTCGCGTCGATCGCGCCGACCGTGCCGTCCTTGTGCGCCGTGATGGGCTGTTCCATCTTCATCGCCTCGAGGACGACGACGAGGTCGCCCTTCACGACGACATCGCCCTCGGCGACCGCGAGCTTCACGATGGTCGCCTGCATGGGCGCCGAGACGGAGTCACCCGTCGCACCCGAGACCACCGCTGCACCACCGCGGCGGTGCGGAGCGGGAGCGGCGACCGGCGCACCGACGTTCAGTCCCAGCTGTCCGCCCGGAAGGCTGACCTCGAGACGCTTGCCGCCGACCTCGACGACCACCGTCGAGCGGGCAGCGGGTGCCTGCTGCGCATCGATGGATCCGTCCCAAGCCTCGATGTCGTTGACGAACTCCGTCTCGATCCATCGGGTGTAGACGCCGAAGGTGCCGTCCTCCGCGGTGAACGCGGGGTCGCGGACGATCTTGCGGTGGAAGGGGATGACGGTGGGGAGGCCTGCTACCTCGAACTCGTCGAGTGCGCGACGGCTCCGTTCGAGCGCCTCTTCGCGGGTACGTCCCGTGACGATGATCTTGCCGAGGAGCGAGTCGAACGCGCCTGAGATCGTGTCGCCGGCCGTGACACCGGAGTCGAGCCGGACACCGGGGCCGCCGAAGGTCTTGAACACGTGGATCGGGCCCGGCTGCGGGAGGAAGCCGCGTCCCGGGTCCTCGCCGTTGATGCGGAACTCGAAGGAGTGGCCGCTCGGCTGCGGGTCGTCGTAGTCGAGGACGCCGCCCTCGGCGAGACGGAACTGCTCACGGACGAGGTCGATGCCGGTGACCTCCTCGGAGACCGGGTGCTCGACCTGCAGGCGGGTGTTGACCTCGAGGAAGGAGACGGTGCCGTCCTTGCCGATGAGGAACTCGCAGGTGCCGGCACCGAGGTAGCCGACCTCCTTGAGGATCGCCTTCGACGCGCGGTAGAGCTCCGCCACCTGTTCGTCCGAGAGGAAGGGTGCCGGTGCCTCTTCGACGAGTTTCTGGTGGCGACGCTGCAGCGAGCAGTCTCGGGTGGAGACGACGACCACGTTGCCGTGCGCATCGGCGAGGCACTGCGTCTCGACATGGCGTGGCTGGTCGAGGTACTTCTCGACGAAGCACTCGCCCCGGCCGAACGCTGCGATGGCCTCGCGGGTGGCCGACTCGAAGAGCTCGGCGACCTCCTCGCGCTCACGGGCGACCTTCAGGCCGCGACCGCCGCCGCCGAACGCCGCCTTGATGGCGACGGGCAGGCCGTGGACGTCGACGAAGTCGAGCACCTCCTCGGCACCCGATACGGGGTTGAGCGTGCCGGGGGCGAGCGGAGCGCCCACCTTCTCGGCCACGTGGCGGGCGGAGACCTTGTCGCCGAGCCGTTCGATGGCCTCGGGCGACGGACCGATCCAGATCAGCCCTGCGGCCATGACGGCACGTGCGAAGTCCGCGTTCTCGGCGAGGAAGCCGTAGCCCGGGTGGACGGCGTCGGCGCCGGACCGTCGGGCGATGGACAGGAGCTTGTCGATGACGAGGTACGTCTCCGCGCTCGTCGTCCCGTCGAGGGCGTAGGCCTCGTCAGCGAGACGGGCGTGCATGGCGTCGCGATCCTGGTCGGCGTAGACGGCGACGGAGGCGATCCCGCTGTCCTTCGCGGCTCGGATGACGCGGACGGCGATCTCGCCACGGTTGGCGATGAGGACCTTGGTTATACGTGGCACAGTCCACGAGCCTACCGGGAGGCCCGGGTGAGCCTTTGGCTCACACGCACAAAAAAGCCGCAGGAACGACGTGTCGCCTCTACAAGGGCCGGTCGTCAGAGGGCGCCGCGCCGGTTGCGCAGCTCGTGCCAGTCGTGTCCCAGCGTACGGACGAGGCGCCGCAGGGTCGGGAGCGAGAGGCCGACGACGGTCGACGGATCACCCTCGATGCGGGTGATGAAGGCGGCGCCCAGACTGTCGATCGTGAAGGCACCCGCGACCGCGAGGGGTTCCCCCGATGCGACGTAGGCGTCGATCTCGGCGTCGTCGAGGTCGTCGGCGAAGGACACCTCGGCGCTTGCGACCGCGCCGATCCCGACCGGCGAGGCGCCGGTGCAGTCGATGAGCCAGTGACCGGAGTACAGGGTCCCCGTCCTCCCGCGCTGGGCGTGCCAGCGTTCGCGGGCGCGCTCGGGTGTGTGGGGCTTGCCGTGGACGACGCCGTCGAGGACGAAGACCGAGTCGCCGCCGAGGATGAGGTCGGCCGCCTCGCCGCGTTCGCGCACGACGGCCAGAGCGGCTTCCGCCTTCGCACGGGCGAGGAGTGCCACCACCTCGTCGGGGGCGAGCGGTGCACCCGCGGCGAGGGTCGCGTCGTCGACAGCCCGTTCCTCGTCGACCGACGACGGGACGACGATCGGCTCGATGCCACTCGACCGCAGCAGGGCGAGTCTGGCCGGTGACGTGGAGGCGAGCGTGAGGCGCATGACGGTTCCTTCTGCAGTGGACGATGGACTCCCGGCAGCCGCCCGTGTGACATGCTCGACGCATGAGCACGACGACTGCACGCACCGTGGAACTGGACATCACCAACGTAGCCCACGGGGGTGTCTTCGTCGCCCGGCACGAGGGCCGGGTGGTCTTCGTCCCCGACACGCTCCCCGGCGAGCGCGTGCGGGCGCGCATCGTCGACGAGAACGAGAAGCGCTTCTGGCGGGCGGAGACGCTGGAGGTCCTCACGCCGTCCGAGCACCGCCGTCCGCACGTGTGGGCCGAGGCCTCCGTCGACCGCGAGCCGAGCGAGCGGGCGGGAGGAGCGGAGTTCGGACACATCGACCTCGCCCACCAGCGTGCGTTGAAGCACCAGGTCCTCGCTGAGGGGCTCGAGCGGTTCGCCGGAGTCGCTCCCGAGTTCACGGTCGCCGCGGTCGAGGGCGAGACGCCCGACGGCACCCGGTGGCGGACGCGGGTCTCCCTGCACGTCGACCAGCACGGCAACATCGGTCCCTACGCCTCGCGGTCCCACCACGTCGTCCCCGTCGACGACCTGCCGCTCGCGATCGAAGCGGTCGCTGGAGCGGCCAAGCTCGAGGAGTTGCCGGACGGCACCACGTCCATCGACATCGTCGCCTCCTCGACCGGGGCGGTCCGCGTCCTGACTCGTACGGACGAGGTCGGAGGCGGCGACCGCCGACGCGGTGGCGGGCGAGGTCGACGCGGGGGACCGAAGCCGGTCCGTCCCGCAGCAGACCCGATCCGTGAGCTCGTCGGCGAGCGCGAGTTCATCGTCGACGCGAACGGGTTCTGGCAGGTCCACCGTCAGGCGGCGACGACCCTCCAGCAGGCCGTGTCAGCGGCCATCGACGACGCACGCTTCGACCCGCGCGCCGCGAACCTCGACCTCTACGGCGGCGTCGGCCTCCTGGCCGCGGGCGTGGGGGACCGCTTCGGCGCGACCACCCGCATCACGACCGTGGAGAGTGACGAACGCGCCACCGAGTACGCGGGCGAGAACCTGTCCGAGTGGGTGGGCGCACAGGCCGTCACCGCGAAGGTCGACGCCTTCCTGCGGTCGGAGATCGCGACGGGCAGTCGGATCGAGCGGTCCCGGTACGCCACCGCGACCGTCGTGCTCGACCCGCCCCGCTCGGGCGCCGGCGCGGAGATCGTCGCCATGCTCGGCGAGCTGCGGCCCGCGTCGATCGTCTACGTCGCCTGCGACCCCATCGCGCTGTCCCGCGACGTCGCCCTCCTGGCGGAGCAGGGCTACGAGCTCGACCACCTCGCGGCCTACGACCTCTTCCCCAACACGCACCACCTCGAGGCCGTCGCGGGCTTCTCACGGACGGCTTGAGCGGGCCCGAGCCGACGGAGACGACTCGCGATCCGGCCGTCGCGCCCGGCGGGTCCGTCACTCGCTACGATGGTGCCGTGGTGACCGTCGCAATCATTGATGATCACGAGTCCGTGCGGCTCGGGATCGAAGCGGTGTGTGCGCACGCCGGGTATCAGGTCGTGGCGAGTGCCCCGACCGCCGTCGAGTGCATCGCCGCGTTGAACGGTGTGGTGCCCGACGTGGTCGTCCTCGACCTCTCGCTCTCCGACGGCAGCACGCCGACCTCGAACATCCACGCGGTGCAGGCTGTGGGGGCACACGTCCTCATCCACTCGATCGCCGATCGTGTCGCACTGGTGCGCGAGGCGCTTGCCGCCGGAGCGTCCGGCGTCATCCCCAAGTCGTCGCCGACGGACACGGTCATCGCCGCCATCGGCACGGTGGCCCGTGGCGAGGCCCTGAACAACATCGAGTGGGCGAGTGCGATCGACGCCGACAGCGATTTCGCGCGAGCGCAGCTTGGTCGTCGCGAGCGCGACGTCCTGCACCTCTACGCGTCCGGCCTGCCGCTGAAGACCGTCGCCATGCAGCTCGGCATCGCCTACTCCACGGCCCGAGAGCACATCGACCGCATCCGGGTGAAGTACGTCGAGGTGGGGCGTCCGGCACCGACGAAGGTCGACCTGCTCCGCCGAGCGGTCGAGGACGGGATCCTCCCCGGCCTCGATCAAGGCGGGACGGATGTCTCCTAGCTTCCGGGCACCGACCAGGCATCCCGCGATCCCCGCGACCGCGAGAGATGTCCAGGTTCAGCGCCGGATGCTGAACACCGCGAACTTCGAACGCCTCCTCGGCCGGTCGGTCGCGATCATCGGACTCGTCTTCGGACTGCAGACCGCGTTCACCACGCTCGGACAGGGCGTCCAGATCACCGGCTGGTTCGGCGTGGTCTACGTCTCGCTCGTCTTCGGGACGATGTTCGGCGCCATCATCTGCTGCCTCTTCCTGTGGCACCACCGCATCGCCTCCGGCGTCTTCGCCGCCGTGTTCTTCGTGGCCCTCCTCATCTGGCCGGCGGTGAACGCGCAGGCGTCGGCGGACATCAACCAGGAACCGTGGATCTGGTACCTCTGCACGATCGCCGTCGCGTTCGCCTGCATCCCGCTGCAGTTGCGGGGGGCCATCGTGTACCTCGTCGTGACCTCGGTCATGTACGGCGTCAACCGCGTCATCGACGCCGACTTCGCGCCGGCGTCCTTCGAGATCGGTGCGCTCGACGCTTCGTACGCGACGATCATCGGAGGGCTCATCGTCGTCCTCGTCGGGCTGTTCCGTGTGCTGGCCGGTCGGGTCGACATCGCAAGGGCGGCCGCCCTCGCCACCTACGACGCGGCCGTCAAGCAGCACGCCACGGAGGTGGAGCGCGTCGAGGTCGATTCGATCGTCCACGACAGCGTCCTCGCCTCCCTGCTCGCCGCGGATCGGGCGCTGACCCCGAAGTCGGAGGCGCTCGCCGTCATGATGGCGCGGGTCGCGATCGAACAGCTCGAGGGTGTCGGAGCGCCGATGACGAACGAGGACGAGGTCACCGGTCTCGCCGAACTCATCGAACGGCTGCGTGCGGCCGCGTCGATGCTCGGTGAACCGTTCTCCGTCACAGTCGAGGGGGCGTCCGGCCGGGTCCTGCCCGTCACGGTCGCGAACGCGGTCTACTGGGCGACGGTGCAGGCGATGGTCAACAGCGTCGAGCACGCGGGTTCGGGAGTGGCGCGGAGCCTGTCCATCGAGGGCACGGTCTCCGGCGGCGTCTGCGTCATCGTCGGCGACGACGGCGTCGGGTTCTGCCCCGAGCAGGTCGCCGAGGAGCGGCTCGGGCTGAAGGTCTCGATCGTCGAGCGGGTCGCCGCGGTCGGCGGTCGCTCGACGGTGATCTCCCGTCCGGGTGAGGGTGCCGTGATCCGCATCGAGTGGTCACCGGAGCACGACTCGTGACCCCGGCACCGCGGTACGCCCTCGTCATCCTCGCCGCCCTGTTCTCGGCGTACCACCTGCTCCGCGCGGCGCTGACGCTCGAGACACCCCGCGACGTCGTCCCGGTCCTCATCGCGATGCTCGTCTACGCCGTCGCGAGCGTCCTGAGCCTCTGGCCGATGGGCACGACGCGCATGCCGTCGTGGCTCGCGAGCATCAACCTCGCGACCGCGATCGTCGTCCCGTTGCTCGTGACCAGCCAGCTCGACCCCACGCGGAACAACGGCTACGCCACCTGGCACGTCGCGTCGATCGGAACACTGATGACGATCACCGTGGTCCGGCAGCGGGAGGCGGTCGCCTACATCGGGATCGTCTTCCTCACGGTCCAGTCGCTCCTCTGGGCGGGTCCGGGACTGGCGCTCGGGATGGGTGTCACGGGCAGCCTCATCTGGGTCGTCCTCGCGAGTGTGCTCACCCGATCGATCGCCGGGGCGCAGCATGACGCCGAGCGGCTGACGCAGGCGGAGCATGCGACCTCGGACTGGCAGGCTGCGCAGTACGCGCACGTGCACGAGCGGAGACGACGCCTCAGCCAGACGGGCCGACTGGCGACCCCGATGCTCCGTACGATCATCGCCAACGGCGGCAGGCTGTCGGTGGCCGATCGCACGGAGTGCCGGACGCTCGAGGCCAGTCTCCGCGACGAGATCCGTGGCCGCCACCTCCTGAGCGACCCGGTCCGGTCCGAGGTGCTCGCGGCCCGGCGGCGCGGCGCGATCGTGAACATGCTGGACGAAGGTGGCCTCGAGGAGCTGGACGCCGGCGTCCTCGACGCGATCCACGAGCAGATCGCCGAAGCGCTCGCCGCCTCGCACGCGACGCGCCTCATCGTGCGGAGCGTCCCGGACGACGAACGCGTCGCGGTGACCGTGGTCGGCCTGCGTGCGGTGCACCGGGAACCGGGCGTGGCTGCGGGTCCGGACGACGACGACGAGGAACTCGACGTCTGGCTCGAGATCCCGCGCGACGGCTCCCGTGCCGACGTGGGTGCGGTCGGCGTGTCCGACGAGGACTGAACCGCTCCGACGAGGGCAGCGCCCGTCGACAGGCTCAGGGACCGAAACGGCGCGGACACACCTCCTCCGGTCACTGAGCTTGTCGAAGTGCCCACGAGGAACCCTTCGCCGGCGGGTTCAGAACGGTGCGGGATCGGGTGCCGTCCGGTGGTGTCTGCCGGCGGGTGTCGTCCACTCGAGCACCCCGCCTGGTCCGTGGTCGAGGCTCCACCCAGGAAGATGCTTCATCCGGTGGTGATGTCGACACAGGCAGGCAAGGTTCCCGACAGCCGTCGTGCCGCCGTCTTCCCACGCGACCGAGTGGTCGAGATCACAGGCTCTGGCGCGTCGCCCGCAGCCCGGTGCCCGACAGGTGCCGTCCCGCAGGCGTACAGCGCGTTGGAGGTCGGCCGGAACGCGGTATTGGCCCCGGCCGACGGAAAGGACTGCGCCGGTCTCGGGTTGGATGAGGATCCGGGTGAAGCTGGGGGCGTTCACGGCG
>NZ_CAUQHZ010000021.1:0-32877 GCF_963518075.1 uncultured Plantibacter sp. | reverse complement strand
GGAGTTGACTCTCCCGTAGGGGGAGACGGGATGCTTGAAGCATGTTGCACATCGGAGAGTTCGCAGGCATGACCGGGTTGAGCGTGAAGGCGCTCCGCCACTACGACGAGAAGGGCGTGCTGGTTCCAGCCGAGGTCGATCCCGACTCCGGCTACCGCCGCTACGGCGAGGAGCAGGTGCGTTCCGGCGTGATCGTGAAGTCACTCCGCGACGCCGGCGTCCCGCTCGCCGCCGTGGGCGTGACCGTCGCCGGCGCGGATCCGTCGACCGCGATCGACGTGCACCACCGTCTCGTCCTGGAGCAGCGGGAGCAGGAGGACCACGCCTTCGCACAGGCCCGCGCGGTCGTCGCGTCACTCGCGGCACCGGTCGAGATCGTCGAACGCTCCCTCCCTCCCCAGCCCTACGTCGGCCGGGTGCTCACCGTGCCGCGCGGCGACGAGGACTCGGTGACCGATGACGACGCGAACGAGCAGTTCTCGCAGCTCTACGTCGCCGTGCAGGAGGCCGGCGTCGGGCCGACGGGGCCGTTCTGGACCGCGCTCCGACCGGGTGAGCAGGGGGCGGTCGAGATCGTCTGCTGCTGGCCGACCTCGTCGCAGCTCGAACCGACGTGGGGTGGTGACGAGACCACGGTCGACGTACTGCCCGAGCGGGCCGAACTCGCTGCGGTCTGGCGACCCGAACCGGGCGTCGAGCTCCCGGAGGGATCGACGCACCCCGCGGTGGTCGCCCTGTTCGATGCGATCGCGGAGCGGGGGATCACGATGCCGACCACCGAGCTCCGGCAGCGGGTGCTGGGCCAGACTGCCGACGAGTATACGGTCGAGGTGTCGATCACCCTGCCGTGAGGTCGCGGTCCCAACGCGCTTCCCGGGGGCGTGTCAGGCCGGGTCGTTAGGGTGGACTCGTGGCCAACAGCAAAGATTTCGACGCCCGTTACGAGCTCCGTGAGTTCCCGTTCGCGAACGGGGCCGACGGCGAACCGACGCCCGAGAGCCTTGCGGCCCTCGACGCCATCGGGTTCGGCTTCCACGAGCCCACCCCGAAGCCGGAGGCGCGCAAGCGCAAGGTGAACGACCTCATCGCCGACGAAGCGGTGCTGCTCGGCGCCTACGTCCGCAAGCCGCAGCCCGGTTCGGTCGACGAGACCTGGCCCGCCGGCACCTTCTCCTGGTTCCCGAAGACGCTCAGCTGGGGCGACGGCACCAGCATCAACACGCAGGCGATCTCCGACGTCACGGTCCGCCCGACCGAACGTCGCCGCGGCATCCTGCGCCGCATGATGACGCAGGCTCTGGAGCGCGGCGTCGCCGACGGCTATGCGATCGCGGCCCTCACCGCCAGCGAGGGCACGATCTACCGTCGCTTCGGGTTCGGCTCCGCGATCCGTGAGCGCAACGTCGTCGTGAAGCGCGCGAAGGCGCTGCCGTTCCTCGCGCCGACGAGCGGCATCGTGTCCGTCGTCACGCCCGAGTACCTGGTCGATGGCGTCGCGCGTCAGGTGTTCGACCGCTTCGACGAGCGCTCGATCGGGTCCATGGTCCGCAACACCGGATCCTGGCCGTTGGTCCTTGGCACGCTGGGTCGCGACGGCGAACCGGCGAAGGACACCCGCGCCGCCGTGCACCGCCCGGCCGACGGCGAGGAGGTCGACGGCTACGTCACGTGGCGCATGGTCGAGCAGCCCGGCGGACAGACCGGCATCGAGATCATCGACCTCGTCTACGCGACCGACGCGGCCTACCTCTCCCTGTGGGAGTTCCTGCTCTCCATCGACCTCAACGACGTCGTGAAGTACAACCGTGCCAGGCTCGACGACCCGATCGTCTCGGCCCTCGGCGACAACCGCGCGTACGACATCGAGCACGAGGAGGACCACGTGTGGCTGCGCGTCCTCGACCTCCCGGCCGTCTTCGCCTCGCGTCCGTTCGCGGTCGACGGCACGTTGACGATCGCCGTCACCGACGCGCTCGGCTACGCGGCGGGCACCTTCCGCCTCGAGGTGACCGGTGGCCGCGGTACGGCTACGAAGCTGAGCGACGAGACCGACGCTGCCGGCGCCGACCTCGCGCTCGACGTGGCCGACCTCGGTTCGCTCCTGCTCGGAGCGGTCTCGCCGGTGTCACTCGCCGCAGCCGGTGTGCTGCAGGCGGCCGATCCCGCAGCGCCACTCCTGCTGCGGTCGATGCTCCAGACGCCGCGCGCGCCGCACGGGATCACCTTCTTCTAGGCGCTCCCGAGCAGCGACCCGCGGAACGTCGCGCCGTCGCGGATCAGTCGCGTTGCTCGATCAGGGTGAGCTGCGTGCCGTCCGGGTCGATGAGGAATCCGGCGCGGAGGCCCCAGTCCTGCATCCGGACCGGGTGGAGTCGCGGCGCTCCGGTCGTGCGTTCCGGGACGCCCGACCGTCGGATCGCGTCGTAGAGTTCGTCGACGTCGGCCACACGCAGGCAGCACATGAAGCTGCTCGACGCCGGGTCGAGGTCGGGTGCCGGGAAGAACTCGAGCTGCAGGCCGCCGCGGACGAGGATCAGCCAGCCCTCGTCTCGGAACGCGCGCTCGAAGCCGAACGCCGAGTAGAACGTCTCCGTCGCGTCGAAGTTGCGTGACGGCAGGTTCGGTGTCGCGCGGTCGTGTCGTGTCGAGGTCATGGAGTCGATGATCGCAGCGTGCCGGTCAGCTGGGAAGGTCAGGCCGACGCGGTCGGCGTCGCCAGCCGTTCGCGGAGGAAGGCGACCACGCGCTTGCGTGCTTCGAACGCCGGGTGGCCGGCGCGCTCGCGGACCTCGCCGGTGAGCACCGAGTGTGCGGTCTTCGCGAAGCCGGCGGCGTTGCCGGGGGAGGAGTCGAGTTCGATGACCTCGAACGCGTCGCCGAGCTTGGCTGCGATGGTGGCGAAGCGCTCTCGAGGCACGGCCCGGTCCTCGCTGAAGCGGAGGCCGAGCGCGCAGACCGAACCCTGAGCCGCACGGGCTGCGACGGCGTCGAACTCGGCGGCGGACATCCCGGCGTCGACGCGGCGGGCGCGGCTCACAGGGAACGGCGTGGACGGCTGGCTCATGACGGAGGCGAGGACGTGCTCGTCGACGGCAGCCGCGAGCGCGAATCCGCCGGTGAAACACATTCCGATGACGCCGACGCCAGGACCAGGCGTGCGGCCCGCGAGGTCGGCGGCCAGTGCCCGGACGTGGTCGGCGACGGGTCGGTGGGCGCCGGTCGCGAACGCCTTGAACTCGGCGGAGACGCAGACTTTGCTCACGCTGGCGAGCGTGTAGCCGATGGTTCCTTCGTGTCCCGGCGTCCCGAACGGCGAGGGGATCGCGACCGTGAACCCCTCAGCGACGAGGTGCTCCGCGAGTCCGAGGACCTCGGGCGTGAGTCCGGGCAGCTCGGGGATGAGGACGACGCCCGGCCCGGACCCCTTCTCGAAGCGGTCGTGCGTGACGCCGCCGCCGGTGAACGAGGTCCGCACCCAGCCGGTGAGGTCTGCGCGTGGAGCGATGTCGGTGGTCGCATCGTCGGTCATGGGGTGAGCGTAGTCCTGGTCGCTGCGTCAGATCTGCTGGATCGTGACACGTCCCGCCTGGGAAGCCACCTGTCGTTCACCTCCCGGTCACCCCCGCTCCTCCACCCGGCCACCCCGCGCCGATGGGATGGGACACGATCCCCGTCCCTTCGTGCCCTGGAGACCCATGCCCCGCCTCAACCGCGTGTTGACGATGACCGCCGCGTGCGCCATCGGTGCGACCGCCCTCATCGCGACGCCAGCCGCCGCCATCGCCGCCCCAGCGCCGGGGCTCCAAATCAACGAGATCGAGTCCTCCGACGGCGTCCCCGGTGACTGGATCGAGTTCACCAACACCGCGACGACCGCCGTCACGCTCGATGGTTGGGTCGTGAAGGACAACAAGGACGACAAGCCCTACGCCTTCCCGGCCGGCACCGTCGTCGAGCCCGGCGCGTTCCTCGTCATCGACGACACGCAGTTCGGCTTCGGTCTCGGCAAGGACGACTCGGTCCGGCTGTTCGATCCGACCGCCGCGATCGCCGACGAATACTCGTGGACCGCACACGCCCCGGTCACCTACGGTGTCACCGCCGACCGCGCCGGCTGGGCCGAGACCACCGAGTCGACGAAGGGCGCCGCGAACGTCTTCACCACACCCGGGGTCCCGGAGACCGACGGTGCGATCCGCATCAACGAGATCGACTCCCAGCCGTCCGACTGGGTCGAGTTCTTCAACCCCGGCACGACGGCCCTCGACATCTCGCGCTACGAGATCCGCGACAACTCCGACGATCACCGCTGGCAGTTCCTGCCCGGCACGTCGATCGCCCCCGGCGAGTTCCTCGTGGTCGACGAGGCGACGATCGGCCTGGTCGGCGGCACCGAGACGCAGGGCGCGTTCCGTGACCCGATCGGCATCGGCAGCGCCGACGAGATCCGCCTGTTCGACGCGACCGGCACCCTCATCGACCGCTCGGGAACGTGGAGCGGCCACGCGGCCATCGACGGTGACTTCATCGCCGCCACGCTCGCCCGCTGCCCCGACGGTGAAGGCGACTTCACGCTCGCACGTATCACCAAGGGTGCCGCGAACGACTGCGTCCTCCCGAACGTCGCGATCAACGAGGTCGAGTCGAACAAGGACACGACCGACTGGGTCGAGATCGTCAACCTCGAGGCGACCGCGCTGGACATCTCCGGCTGGACACTCATGGACAACGACCCGGTGGGCCACGCCGCCGACACGACCCCGCTGCCCGCGGGCACGATCCTCGAGCCCGGCGCGTACTTCGTCTTCGACCAGAATGTGAACTTCGCGTTCGGGCTCGGCAACGGCGACACCACCACCGTGCGGAACGCCGCTGGCGCGACGGTCGCCGAGTACAGCTACGCGGCTCACGCGGACGGCGTCTTTGCGCGCTGCCCCGACGGCACCGGCGAGTTCGTCGACACTGCCGTTTCCACCAAGGGCCTGCGCAACGCCTGCGGTAATCCGGTGCGTATCAACGAGGTCGAGTCCGACGGCGGATCGCCCGACGACTGGATCGAGCTCGTCAACCCGACGACCGCTGCGCTCGACGTCTCCGGCATCGTCGTGAAGGACGACGACGACACCCACGCCTACGCCATCCCCACCGGCACGAGCATCGCGGCCGGCGGCTACCTCGTCATCGAGCGCGCAGCCCTCGGCTTCGGGCTCGGCGGCGGCGACACGGTCCGTCTCTTCGAGGGCGACGCCCTGCTCGACTCGACCACCTGGGGCGAGGGCCACCCGGCGAACACCTGGGGACGCTGCCCCGACGCGACCGGCGCCTTCGCTGCGACGGCCGAGGCCACCAAGGGCACGGCCAACGTCTGCGCCGGTGAGATCCCGGTCGGCCCGTGGCCCGGTTCGCCCGACGTGACGGTGCTCGACACCAAGCCGATGTTCCTCGAGGACAGCTCCGGACTCGACACCCAGGTCACCGCCGACGGCGCGTTCCTCTGGGCGGTCGACAACGGCACCGGCTCGTTCTGGAAGCTCGCGATCGCAGAAGACGGTTCGGTCTCGTTCGTCGACGGTTGGGAGAACGGCAAGCGCGCCCGCTTCCAGAAGGACGCGTCGAACCCCGCCGCTGCCGGCCCCGACACCGAAGGCATCACCGTCGACGGCGCAGGTTCCGTCTATGTCGGCGTCGAGCGCGACAACAGCGTGAAGGGCACGACGCTCAACGCCGTGCTCAAGGTCGACCCGAACGCGCCCGGCCCCGACGTCGTCGCCTCCCAGGAGTGGGACCTCACGGCCCTGCTGCCGACGGTCGGTGCGAACCTCGGTGTCGAGGCCGTCGAGTGGGTGGCCGACGGCGATCTCGCCGGCAAGCTCTTCGACGACAACACGAAGGCGACGTACGACCCGGCGAACTACGCGGGCCACGGCGACGGGCTGTTCTTCGTCGGCGTCGAGGACACCGGCGACGTGTACGCGTTCGCACTGAACGCCGACGGCTCGGCCACGCTGATCTCGACGATCGACCCGGGACTCCCGGCGGTCATGGCGCTCGACTACGACACGACGCTCGGCGTGCTGTGGGCCGTGTGCGACGACGGCTGCGCGGGCACCGGTGCGCAGATCACGCTGAACGGGACCGAGCAGCCCGGCATCGCTCAGGTCGAGCGTCCGGCGGGACTGCCCAACCTCAACAACGAGGGCTTCGCGACCGCGCCGGCCTCCCTGTCGGTCGACGGTGAGCGTCCCGTGTACTGGTTCGCCGACGGTTACGCTTCCGAGGCCCTGCGTCTCGGGTCGCTGCCCGGAACGACCACGCCGCCCGTGACGCCCCCGACCGGTGGGGTCACGCCACTGCCCGGGACGAGCCTCACCGAGGCCAACCGCGGTGCGATCACGCTGGCGGACACGGTGCGGCGGGGCGAGACCGTGACGGTCGGCCTCGAGGACCGCTTCGCCGCGACGGCCGTCGAGGTGTGGCTGTACTCGACGCCGGCGCGGATCGCCGCCGGTACGACGAACGCCGCCGGTGACCTGCTGGCGACGATCCCGGCCGACGCGACGCTGGGCGACCACCGGGTCGCGGTCTACGCGGCGGACGGCTCGCTCATCGGTTGGACCGAGGTGCGGATCGTCGCGGCCGACGGGACGACCGTCGACGGTGCGGCGTCGGGTGGGGCGCTCGCGACGACCGGGACGGAGCTGCCGTTCGGCACGATCGGCGCTGGGGTCCTGCTGGTCCTCCTCGGTGGTGTCCTCGTCGCGATGCGAGCGCGTCGCCGGGCGGCCTGACCAACTGAACGTCCGCCGGCCCCGGGAGCACACAGCTCCCGGGGCCGTTCGCGTCACCCGTCGGGCCTGGTGCCAGCGCGGTGCGCTGGGGCCGAGCGCGGGTCTGGCGCGTGGGCGCGGGTCTCCGGAGGGGTGCGCTCAAGCCGGGAGATGCACACTCGCGCCGAGGGGCACACTCACGCCGGCGTACCGCGCTGGCGAGTTCGGTACCGGTGTCAGCGCGGTGCGCTGGGGCCGAGCGCGGGTCTGGCGCGTGAGCGCGGGTCTCCGGAGGGGCGCGCTCGCGGGTGTGGGGCGCGCTCGGGCCGGGTCGGGTGCATTCGCGTCAGCGCACCGCGCTGGCAGAGGGCAGAGGACGCAGGTCGGACCCGGGTGCGATGCTGGGGGGATGGACGAGCACGGGAGGGCCGAGGGTGGTGTGACCGTCGGTCGGGCGGCGGCCGAGATCGGCGTCAGCGTGCGGACGCTGCACCACTGGGACGAGATCGGCGTCGCGCAGCCGTCCGGAAGGAACCGGAGCGGCTACCGCTCGTACCTGCCCGTCGACATCGCCCGCCTCCGACGCGTCGTGCTCCTCCGCGACCTCGGTGTCCCGCTCGCTCCCATCCCCACCCTCCTCAGCGCTCCGGCCGCCGAACGACGGGCGGAGCTCACACGGCGTCGGCGCGAACTCGGCGACACCATCAACCGACTCGAAGCCGTCGCCCGGTCCGTCGACCGCCTGCTCGAAGCCGACGAGGTCGGCGTGCTCGTCCCCGAGGATGAGCGCCAGGCGGTGTTCGGCGACGACTGGAACCCCACGATGACTGAGACCGCCCGCGCCCGCTGGGGCGACTCCGCACAGTGGGCCGAGTACGCCGAGCGGTCCGCGACCCGCACGTCGGACGACTGGCGCGCACTGGTCGGACCCATGCGCGACCTGGTCGACGAACTCGCCGAGGCCAAGCGCGCCGGTGTCGTCGCCGGGAGCGAGACGGCGAACACCCTCGCCGAACGGCATCGCGTCGCCCTCGGCGAGTACTTCCACTGCACGCCGTCCATGCACGTGATCATCGGTCGTCTCGCGCTCACCGAGCCTGGCATGGCCGACACCTACGACCGGATCGAGACCGGCCTCGCCGCGTGGCTCTCACGGGTCATCGATGCGAACGCACACAGCCACGGCGTGGACCCCGAGAACGCCGTCTGGGAGTGAGGGCGATCCGCCTCAGCCCAGCTCGCGGAGTGCCACCTCGATGATCGTCGCGCTCGGAACGTGCAGCGCCTCCGCGGCGGTCGTCCCCGTCGCCGACAGGTAGGCGTCGACGAGACGGTTGCCCGCTGCATACCCGGCACCCATCGGTAGACCGACCGGCTCACCCCCGTATCGCAGCGCGGCTTCGTCACCGTGCACCCACGAGACGAAGTGCTGCATCCCTCCGACGTCCAGACCCTCGACGACCCGGTCGAACACCGCGTCGTCGTCGAGGTGCGCGACACCGATCGGCGTGTAGCCGGACGGCCCGTGCAGCTGCCGGGCGAACGTGTCCGCGAGCCCCTCCGACACCACTTGCTCTCCGACCACGACGGTCGCCGGATCCCACACCACCCCACCCGGCGCGTACCGCAGGTTGTGGTTGAGCTCGTGGACGGCGGCCGCCTCGAGGCGGGCGAGGTTCTCTTCGGTCGGCCAGAGGATGAGGGAGATGAACCCGGTCGCGCTGCCGTTACCGATGAACCCGCGGATCGACTCCATGAAGTAGGTGTCGTCCGGGTCGCCGAGGACGAGCAGGACGGTGATGTCGGGGACCACGAGGGTCGGCACCGCCGCGAGCTGGGTGGCGACCGCCGCGTCGAGCGCCCGTGAGGTCCGTCCCCAGGCGTCCGCCGCGACGAGCCGGTCGAGGGCGTCGACGACCCGATCCCGGCTCCGATCGATCGGGAATCCCGAGCCCATCGTGTGCATGGCGAGCAGGTCGACCTCGCCCGGGAAGTACCGGTACATGTCGGCGACGGGCTCGAGCATGGCGCGGAGTCGCGCGGGTTGATCGGCTTCCGGTGCGTCGAGAACGGAACGCATGCCGGTGGCGGTGTCGAGGATCGTGATCGTCATGGTGACGACGCTAAAGCCTCACGCCGCGTGAGGGTCAAGCTTCCAAGTAGCCCGTCCTCGCGCCAGCGCGGTGCGCTGACGCGAGTGTGGCGTGCCCGGCGTGGCCGCTGCGCAACCGGCGTGCCCGCGCCCCGCGCGCGTGAGCGCGCCCCTCCGGAGACCCGCGCTCGCGCGTCAGGCCCGCGGTCGCGTCAGCGCACCGCGCTGGCCTAAGGCGACGGCGGGTGGAGGAGCGGGCTACCGGGAGCGCAACACCTCGAGCGCCTGGGGCGAGAGCGGTGACCCGGCGCGCTTCGCGGCGTACAGCGCGGCGCCGATCGCCGGACCGAACAGCGGGGTCCGGAGTTCGTACCGGGCGGGCAGCGCCGCGATGGCCTGCTCGAAACCCGACCGCACCGGCTCGGCCGAGAACACCCCGCCCGAGTACGACACCGGAACGACCTCGTCGCCGCTGAAACCGAGCTCCACGCGCGTCGCCTCGACGATCTCCGCCAGCTCACCGCTCGCGTCGGCCAGGATGCGCTCGGCGACCTCGTCACCCTGGTCCGCGGCCGCGACGACCGTCTTCGCGAGGTCCGCGATGCGGCCCCGCTGACCCTTCCACCGGTTCATGACGACGTCGATCACGTCGAGGTCGCTCGTGATCCCGACCCGCGCCCGCACCAGCTCGGCGAGCGGACCGCGTGGCAGGCGGCCGTCGCTCATCCGCGTGAAGGCGTTCAAGCCGCGGGCGGCGATCCAGTACGCCGACCCCTCGTCACCGAACAGCTCGCTCCAGCCGCCGACCCGGTGCCCCCGGCCACGGCGCTCGCCGTACGTCATCGAGCCCGTGCCGCTGATGACGTTGATGCCGTCGACGGCGCCGAGCGATCCGGCCCAGCCGCACACCATGTCGTTGTCGCAGGAGAACCGGTCATGGCCGAGCACGTCGCGCGGCAGCGCATCGAGGTGGGCGATGTCGGAACTCACCTCGCCGTACCCGGGAAGGCCGAAGAAGGCCTGATCGATGTCGGCGGTCGTGACGTCCGCCTGCCGGCACACCTCCGAGACACCCTCGGTGAGGATGCGACCGACCAGCTCGATCCCCTCGTCGAAGTAGTAGCAGCTGGCCGTCCTCGCTTCCGCGAGCACCCGTCCGGCGTCGTCGAGCAGCACGAAGGCCGTCTTCGACCCGCCACCGTCGACGCCGAGGTACCGCGCCACGACTACTGCTCCTGCAGCTGAGCGGCGACACTCCGAGCGTCGTCGACGCCGTCGAACTCGTGGATCCGGACCCCCTGCACGACGCGGTTCACCGTGCCGCTCGGGAACGGGTTGTCCGGGGTCGCGCCGAGCTGCAGCGAGTAGGACAGGCCGAGCAGCTGCGCGACGAGTACGTAGCCGATCGCGAGCTGCGCGTCATCGAGGCCGGCGAGCTCGGGCAGCACCCAGTCGTACACCGTCGCGTCGGCGACGGGCTCGGAGGAGATCGCGATCACGCGCTCCGGCGAGAGCGTCTCGCGCAGTTCGGCGACGATGTCGAGGTCGTACCGCCGCGTGTACGGATCGGAAGACAGGTAGACGACGACGAGCGTGCTGTCGTCGACGACCGCCTTCGGTCCGTGACGGAACCCGAGCGCCGAGTCGTAGTAGGTGACGATCCGTCCGGCGGTCAGCTCGAGCAGCTTGAGCGCCGACTCCCGGGCCAGACCGGTGAGCGGGCCGCTGCCGATGTAGACGACACGTTCGCAGCCCTCGTTGGCGAGCGCGCGGATGTCCACCTCTCGGTGGTCGAGGATCGTCGTCGCGCCGGCCGCGAGCGCCTGCACCGCGGCGTCGTCCGCGCCGCCGAGGATGAGGAGCACCGAGAGCAGCATCGAGCTGAAGCTCGACGTCATCGCGAAGCCCTCGTCGTTCGACCGCAGGGGCATGAGGACGGTGAGCGACGAGGCGCGGTCGTGGTGGCTTCGGTACAGCTCGCCGGTCTCGTCGCACGTGATCACCAGGTGGTGCACCTCGGTGAGCGACTGGTCGGCGAGTTCCGTCGCGGCCACGCTCTCGGGGCTGTTGCCGGAGCGGGCGAACGACACGAGGAGCAGCGGGACGTCCTCGGCGAACGACTCCTGCGGGTTGGAGACGATGTCGGTGGTCGCGACGGCGTCGATCCGGCGATGGAGCGTCCGGGTCAGGGCGGGTGCCGCGATCTCGCCGATGAAGGCAGAGGTCCCCGCACCGGTCAGGACGATCCGCAGCTCGGGTCGGGCGAGGAGCGGTGCGAGGAACGCGTCGATCTCCTCGCGTCGGGCGGCGATCCCCGTCGACGCCTCGAGCCAGACGTCGGGCTGCTGGGTGATCTCGCGGACGGTGGCTTCCGAACCGACGATGGTGGTGATGGACACGGTTGCTCCTGGGGTGGGTCGAGGTGATGAGGGGAAGTTGCGAGGTATCGGAGTTGGTTCAGCGTGTGACGCGCTCTCGCGGCGATGGAGGCGATCCTGCCACGCCGGGATCGGTGCCTACCCCTTGAGGCCTGAGAAGGTCATGGTCGCCACGAACTGCTTCTGGGCGAAGAGGAAGAACACGATCAGCGGGAGCGTGGCGACGACGTTGCCGGCCATGAGGAGCGCCCAGTCGGTGCGGCGCGCGCCCTGGAAGTTCGTGATGCCGAGCTGCAGCGTGAAGGCCTGGTCGTTGTTGATCGCGATGAGCGGCCAGACGAGGTCGTTCCACGAGCCCAGCAGGGTGAAGATCGCGAGCGTCGCCAGCGCGGGTTTCGCGAGCGGCAGGATCACCCGGAAGAACACCTGCAGGCGGGTGCAGCCGTCGATGAGTGCGGCCTCCTCGAGCTCCGCCGGCAGCGACAGGAAGAACTGCCGCATGAGGAAGATGCCGAACGCCGACGCCAGCCACGGCACGATCGCCGCACCGAGGCTGTCGATGAGGCCGATCCGGGAGAACAGGATGTAGGTGGGGATCATGAGCAGCTGCGTCGGGATCATGATCGTCGCGACGATCATGAGGAAGCCCATCGTCTTGCCGCGGAACTTCAGGCGCGCGAACCCGTAGCCGGCGAGCGAGCAGAGCACGAGGTGGGACACGACCGCGACCGTCGACACGATGACCGTGTTGCCCAGCCAGAGCAGGATGTTCGACTCGGAGAAGAGCTTCGCGAACCCGTCGAAGGTGATGTGCGAGGGGAGGATGCGGGGCGGATAGGTGTTGATCTCCGACTCCGGCGTCACCGAGGTGATGAACATCTGCACGAACGGGATCGCGAAGATGATCGCGATCGGCGCGAGCACGAGGTGCCAGGGGCTGAAGCGCCGACGGGTGCGTCGTTCAGCGGGCGGGGCGGTCACGGACGGCTTGCCGGTGGCGGCGTCACCGCGTGGTGGGGTGGTCAGGACGGTCATCAGAATGCCTCCACGTTGGAGCGGCGGGAGTACAGGACGACACCGATCGTGGCGATGAGTGTCACCACGAAGAGCCCGTAGGCGACCGCGGAGCCGTACCCGAACTGCAACTGCTTGAACGCCGCATCCCAGAGGTAGAACACGATCGTCTGGGTGGCGCCGAGCGGGCCGCCCCTCGTGGTGGTGTACACGAGGTCGAACAGCTGGATCGCCTGGATGAACTGCCAGATGGCGACGAACACGGTGACCGGTCCGAGCTGCGGGAAGGTGATGCGCCAGAACGACTGCCAGGCGTTCGCGCCGTCGATCCGCGCCGCCTCGAGCAGCTCGGAGGGGATGTCCTGCAGGGCAGCCAGGTAGATGACGGTCGTGAACGCCGCCTGCCCCCAGAGCGACATGATCGTGATGACGACCATCGCCTGCCCCTGGTCCTCGAGCCAGCCCTGCGCCGGGAGTCCGAGGAACCGGAACACGGTGTTGAGGAGCCCGAACTGCGGGTTGAAGAGGTAGGTCGTGAGGATGCCGGTCGCGGCCGCGGAGGCGACGAAGGGGACGAAGATCGCGGTGCGGTAGACGCCGATGAAGCGGATCCGGCGGTTGAGGGCCACGGCGAGGAACAAGCCGAGTCCGAGCGACGCAGGGACGAACAGGAGCGTGTAGACGACCGTGTGGACGACGGCCGCCTGCAGCTCGTCGTTGCCGATCATGCTGGCGTAGTTCTCCAGTCCGACCTGCTCCGGCTCGCTGAACCCGTCCCACTTCTGGAGTGACAGAAAGAACGCCCAGATCGCGGGGAAGATCGACAGGCCCAGCACGATGAGCATCGCCGGGGCGACGAAGCCCCACCCGGTGAGGTTGTCGCGAAGTCGGTTCCTGCCTCGCCGAGACGGAGCCGGGAGACGTTCGGGTCGCTCCGGCTCCGTCCTGGGGGTCGTGTCGCGTCCTGTGACCGTGGACATCAGTCCTCCGCCAGGGCGTCGTCGGCGGCCTTCGCGGCATCCTCGAGTGCTTGCTTCGGGTCGCCCTGGCCCTGCAGCACCGAGGAGATCGCCTTGCCGATGGCCTCCGACAGGCCGACGTAGCCGGGCACGGTCGGGCGGGCCTGCTTCGCGTTCACGCCGTTCTCGGCCATCACGTCGAGGCCGGGCAGCTGAGCCACCTGCGCCTGGAACTCGGGGGTGTCGATCTCGCTCGACCGCAGCGGGAGGTTGCCGTAGGCGACGTTCCACTTGAGGTCCTGCTCCGAGTCGGTCAGCCACTTCGTGAACTCGTACGCCCAGTACTCGCGGTTCTTGTCCTTGTGGTCGAACAGCGCCCAGACGTCGGGCCCGGAGACGGTCTGGTGGTCGCCGTCGGTGCCGGGGAGGACGGTGACGCCGTACTTGGTGCCCTTCGTCTGCAGCGTCGACAGCTGCCACGGACCGGAGGTGATCATGCCGATGCGGTCGCTGGCGAACAGGTCGCCGAACTTCGTGTCGGTCTGGTCGAGGTAGACGCTCTTGTCGTCGACCGCCATGTCGCGGAGGAAGGTCAGTGCGTCGACGCCCGCATCCGAGGCGAACTCGGCCGTCTTGGCGTCGTCGGAGATGATCGACCCGCCGTTCTGCCACAGGTGTGGCCAGAACTGCCAGGTCGTCTCCTCGCTGCCCGACACCGAGTATGCGTAGCCGTAGGTGTTCGTCGACGGGTCGGTGAGCTGCTTCGACGCCTCGCGGAAGTCGTCCCAGGTCCAGTCGGCCGTGGGGTAGTCGACGCCGGCCGCGTCGAACACGGTCGTGTTGTACAGGAGCGAGATGTTGTCGACCACGGCGGGGAAGCCGATCGTCTTCTCGCCGGTCGGCTGCACCGTCTTCCGGGCCGCCTCGGAGAACTCGTCCCACTTCACGTCTGGCTCCGCCACCTGGTCGGTGATGTCGAGGGTGCGGCCGGACGCCTCGAGTCGGCTCGCCCAGGAACCGAAGGCGTACGAGACGTCGGGGTAGTTGCCGCCCGCGAAGCTCGCGGAGAGCTTCTGCAGGAGGTCCTCCGTGGACGGCGCGCCCGAGGACACGTCGATGGTCACGTTGGGGTGCAGCTTCTCGAAGTCGTCGACGAGACCGGTGAGGATCTGCTGGGCCGCGTCGGCCTGCCCGGTCCAGAAGGTGAGCTTCACCTTCGCGTCCTTGTCGAGCGTCGTGGCACCGGACGATCCGCCGGCGCACCCGGAGAGCGCGAGCGCTCCGACGGCGAGGACGGCGGTCGCGGTTATGAGGCGACGTGCGCGGCGGGCGTGCGGGGAGTTGGAAGCGTGGATCGTGGAACGGGGTGGGAACATCGGTGGTCGTCTCCTGTGTCGATCGTTCGGGAACGGTGCGGGGCTGCGGTGCTTCGGGTCGGTCAGATGCGGTCGGCGGGGATGATCTCCCGCAGCGGCTCCGGCAGCAGCTCGCCGTGCGCGGCGACGAGGTCGTTGCACAGCTCCCAGATCTGCTCGGGCGTGAGGGTGGACGAGGCGTTCGGGTCCATCAGGACCGCCTGCCGGATGAGGGTCGGGTCACCGGTGCGAGCGGCCTCGATCGTGAGTTCGGCGACCGAGACGTAGGGGCGGTTGAGCGCGGCGCACTGCACGGGCAGGGCGCCCATGGGCTGCGGGGCGATGCCGTTCCCGTCGACCTGGACGGGGACCTCGACGACGGCGCCCTGCGGCAGGTTGTCGATGAGGCCGCGGTTGACGACGTTGCCGTGGATGAGTCGCGGGGTGTCGGTCACGAGCGAGTGGATGAGCTGCGGGGCGTACTCGCTCGCCTCGTCCTCGAGCGTCAACGGGGTCCCGGCCGCGAGCGCGGCCTTCGTCGCCTCGAACTCCGCGACGTTCTCCTCGCTGATGCCGAGGTACTCGAGCGGCTGGAGGCGGAAGCGCTCGACCTGCTCGGGGGAGCGGAGGAACCACGACAGGTACTCCGACGAGTGCTCGCTCGTCTCGGTGGGGTAGTAGCCGATGCGGCGGAACATCTCGACGCGCACGCGGCGGCTGAGCTCCGGGTCCTCGCGGATGCCCTCGCGCAGGGCCGGGTAGAGGTCGCGGCCCTCGTGGGTCCACTCGAGCAGCCACGACTGGTGGTTGACGCCGGCGGCGCGGTAGCTCGTGCCCTCGATCGGCACGCCGACGAGCTCGCAGAGGTCGTTCACGGTCCAGAACACGCTGTGGCAGAGACCGATCGCGCTGATGTCGGGGGCGACGACCGACGCCCACCAGATGTTCATCGCCATCGGGTTGGTGTAGTTCAGGAGGTGGGCGTCGGGGCAGATCTCCCGCATGTCGGCGGTCAGGGCCGAGAGCAGCGGGAAGGTGCGGAGGGCGCGAAAGACGCCGCCGACGCCGGTGGTGTCGCCGATGGTCTGCAGGAGACCGCGCGCTGCCGGGATCTCGAGGTCGGAGACGGTCGCGCGGATGCCGCCGACCTGGACCATGTTGATCACGAAGTCCGCGCCGGCGAGGGCGCGACGACGGTCGGACTCCGCCGTGATCGTCGCTCGGCCGTCGAGGCGTTCGTCGACGTGGCGGGCGGTGCCCTCGGCCACGGCGAGGCGGTCGGGGTCGATGTCGTGCAGGACGATCTCGAGGCCGGCGAGGTCGCGGTAGCGGAGGAGGTCGGCGATGAGTTGGCGGGTGAAGACGACGCTGCCCGCCCCGATGAAAGTCACTCGTGTCATGGAGTGATCATCGACTACAGTGATCGAACCGAGCAAGAACTTGATCGGAAATCGACGCAAATGCTCACTTTCGCTGAGCATCTGGTGCGGGATGCGGCGAGTGCGGCGGTCGAGCTCTGGAGAGTCGGTCGATGAAGCACCCGAGGACGGAGGCAGTGATGCGAGCACCCACGGCGGCCGAACTGTCTCGACACGCGCCGTCGGGCAAGCGCAGCCAGCGGATGCGCGACATCCTCGCACTGCTCGCCGTCGACGACGTCGTGGTCTCGATCGACGAGCTCACCGAGCGGCTCCAGGTCTCGGCGCCGACGATCCGGCGCGACCTGGCCGACCTCGACGACCTCGGACTCGTCCTCCGCACCCACGGTGGCGCTCGCGCGATCGAGGCACGCGACGAGGTGCCGGTCCGGTTCCGTGACACGCAGTTCCGTGAGGCGAAGCGGCGGATCGCGATGCGGGTGGCGGAGATGATCCCCGCGGGGCCGTACGCCATCGCTCTGAGCGGTGGCACGACGACCGCGGCGGTCGCGAAGGAGCTGTCGAACCGGTCGGAGCTGACGATCGTGACGAACTCGCTCACGACGGCGACCGAGATCGCCTCCCGGCCGAACCTGCAGGTGATCATGACCGGCGGGCTGGTGCGGTCGACGTCGTTCGAGGCGGTGGGGGCGCTCGCCGAGAACACCTTCAGTGCGATCAACGTGGGTACCGCGATCCTCGGGACCGACGGCATCAGTGCGCAGGGCGGTGCGACGACGCACGACGAGCGTGAGGCTCGGACGAACCTGGCGATGGTGCGGCACGCGCAGCGGGTCATCGTGGTCGCCGACGGCTCGAAGGTCGGGCGGGTCACACTCGCGCGCATGGCCGAGTTGGGGCAGATCCACGACCTCGTGACCGACTCCTCCGCCGACTCCGACGAGCTCGAGCGCCTCGCGGCCGCGGACATCGCGGTCCACGTCGTCGCCCTCTGACCGTTCCCGCCCTCCGCTGTGGCTTGTGCCAGCGCGGTGCGCTGACGTGAGCGCGGGTCTGCCGCGTGAGCGCGGGTTTCTGGAGGGGCGCGCTCACGGTTGTGGGGTGCGCCCGCGCCGAGTGGCGCACACTCGCGTCAGCGCACCGCGCCGACCTCAACCCCACAGATGTCGCGGGCACAGGCGGTATTGTTCTAGTACCATTGCAAACATGTTGTTCCGCGTCGATCCCACCTCCACGGTGTCGCTCGCCGAGCAGATCGCGGTGCAGGTGCGCTCCGGTATCGCGACGGGCGCGCTGGCACCGGGGGAGCGCCTCCCGCCTGCCCGCGACCTCGCCCGAGCACTGCAGATCAACATGCACACGGTCCTCCGCGCCTACGGAGAGCTTCGCGGCGACGGACTCATCGGCATGCGACAAGGCCGCGGCGCGTGGGTGAACGAGGACGCAGCCCCGGGCCTCGTCCGGGTCAACGAACTCGTCGCCCAACTCGTCACCGAGGCGCGCAAGTTCGGGATCACCCCGAACGACCTCAGCCGGATGATCGAACGCACCTGACGATCCCCGACGTCACCGCACGACCACGTCGATCGGCGACACCGACGATCAGACCACCTCAGCAGCTCAGGGGGAGCACATGCACGACACCACCACATCGCCACCGGCGGCACCAGCGCGCGGACGAATCGTCCTGGCCGGCCTCGCCATGGCCGTCCCGGCGATCGCGATCGCACTCACGCGGCTCGTCTGGGGCGATGCGATCCCGGCCGACGTCGCCTCGCACTGGTCGGGCACCGGGGCGCCGGACGACTCCATGCCCGCCGCGCGCGTCTTCCTCGTGACGTTCATCATCGCGTCCGTCGCCGCTGTCGCAGCGGCCATCCTGCTCGCCCTCCCGCGGCCCGGCATGCGGACCAAGCGCATGATCATCCTCTTCATCGGTATCGCCGCCGGGTCGGCCGCCTCCGTCTGGGTCATCCCGACGTGGCTCACGTTGCAGGCCGGCTCGGTCGACGGTGCCGTCCTCGGGTGGTGGGTCGTCCCCCTCGCCGCATGCTCGCTCTGGGGCGTGATCCCCGCCATGATCCTGCCGTCTCAGCCGCTGCTCGCAGGCGCAGCCGCCCGGCCGGCGCCGATGGATCTCGGCGAGACCGAGGTCGGTGCCTGGAGTCGGAGCGTCACGGCCCTGCTGTTCCTCTGGCTCACCCTCGCACTCGTCGTGATCGGCGCCGTCGCCTACACGCCGATCCTGCTGCGCGGCGAGTCGGGCGTCGCGATGTTCGGTCTGTCGATCCTCACCGTCGCGACCCTCCTGTGTGCTTCGTTCATCCGCCTCCGGATCAGCGTCGACTGGCGCGGCCTCCGCGTCGTCTCGCTCTTCGGCATCCCCATGAAGCGCATCCCCCTCGACCAGGTCGACGTCGTCGAGGCCACCGACATCCGCCCGATGGACTGGGGCGGCTGGGGCTACCGGATCATGCCCGGTCGCTCGGCCGTCGTGCTGCGCTCCGGGCCCGGACTCGTCGTCACGAGCACCTCCGGCAAGCAGTTCGCGATCACGATCGACGACCCTGAGGAACCCGCCGCACTCCTGCAGGCGCTCGTCGCCCGAGCCGGATCGCGCGCCTGACATTGCACCGCGTGACGAAGCGGACGTCGAACCTGTCGTGAAGCCGTACGGTGAATCCATGAGCGAAGCGCCCCCGGCCACGGAGCCGACCACGACCGCACTGCCCTCGACCACGATCGGCACGGGCGACACCGCCGCGGAGGTCGGCCCCATCGGGTACGGTGCGATGTCCATCGCCGGTACCTACGGGGCGATCGCCGACGCCGAGGTCACCACCATCCTCGACGCCACCCTGGCGAGCGGCGTGAACCTCATCGACACCGCGAACGTCTACGGCGAGGGCCGGAGCGAGGAACTCCTCGGCCGGTACCTGACCGGGCGCCGTGACGACGTCTTCCTCGCGTCCAAGGTTGGCATCGTCACCGGTGGCGGCATCGGCAAGCGAGGGATCCGCGGCGACCGTGCTCACCTCCACGAGCAGATCGACGGGACGCTCACCCGCCTCGGCACGGACCACCTCGACCTCTACTACCAGCACCGCGTCGACCCGAACGTACCGATCGAGGAGACGGTGGGGGCGCTCGCCGAGCTCGTGACCGCCGGTAAGGTCCTCCGCATCGGTCTGTCCGAAGCGACGGGCGACGAACTCCGCCGCGCGCACGCCGTGCACCCGATCGCCGCGATCCAGTCGGAATGGAGCATCGTCAGCCGTGACATCGAGACCTACGTGGTCCCGACGGCGGCGGAGCTCGGCGTGACGGTCGTCGCGTTCTCGCCGCTGTCGCGCGGACTCTTCACCGAGGACTTCACAGCCGAGACGGTGCCGCTCGGTGGGACGCGAGCGAGCTTCCCGCGCTTCCAGCCCGAGCACCTCGCGGCGAACCTCGAACTCGCGGCACGCTTCCGGAGCCTCGCCCGCCGCATCGGGACGACCGCGGAGGCGCTCGCGCTCGCCTGGGTGCACGACCGCGGGCAGCAGCTCGGCGCACGGGTCGTCTCGATCCCCGGCACCAGGAGTGTCGCGCACCTGCACGCGAACCTCGAGGCGTTCCGGGTGGAGCTGACGGACGAGATCCGGTCCGAGATCGACACCTACGCCGACCAGGTGAGCGGTCCACGGGCCGCCGACCCGAACTGGGTGTCGGGCGGTCGCGAGGGGCTTATCTGACGTCGTCGTGTGGACCGGCTCCGCTGCGTCAGCGCGGTGCGCTGACGTGAGCGCGGGTCTATGACGCCAGCGCGGGTCTCCGGAGGGGCGCGCTCACGGCTGTGGGGCGCGGCCACGCCGATTCGAGCGCGCTCGCGTCAGCGCACCGCGCCGGCCGCGGCGCGCACCGGCGTGGAGGTTCAGGTGTTATCCGTGCCATTGACTAACATGTGGGAATGACGTCACCCGGGGGACCGACCGCGCTCGACGCGCCCACACCGACGGCGAACGGCGGGGGCCGATCGCGTCGCGAGAAGCGGACGCGGATGCCCACGATGGCCGATGTCGCCGCGATAGCCGGCGTCTCCCCGCAGACCGTCTCCCGCGTGCTCCGCGGCCTCGACAACGTGACCGAGGTCACCCGCCTCCAGGTCGAGGCGGCCGTCCAGCAGACGGGCTACCGGCGCACCGGGCTCGCTCGCGCGCTCGTCACCGGCCGCAGCCGCACCATCGGGGTCCTCACCCACGAGACCGACTACTACGCCCGCTCCTCCATGATGCTCGGCATCCAGCGGGCGACGCACCAGCACGACTACTTCGTGAGCGCCGCCGGCACGACGTCGCTGTCCGCCGCGTCCATCACCGACGCCATCGACCGGCTCCGCAACCAGGGTGTCGACGGCCTCGTCATCGCCGTCCCGATCTGGGACGAGGTCTCCCTGCTCCGGGTCACGGCCGACCTGCCGACCGTGGTGATCGACGGCCTCGAGTCCTTCGCCGACGAGATCGTGCGGGTGGACCAGGAGGCCGCTGGCCGCATGGCGACGGAGCACCTGCTCGACCTCGGACACGAGACCGTCTGGCACCTGAGCGGGCCGACGGCCTGGAAGGACGCGGGAGGCCGGACGACCGGCTGGCAGGCGGCGTTGCGCGACCGTGGCATCGACGAACCGCCTGTGCTCTACGGGGACTGGAGCCCGGAGTCCGGCTATCGCAACGGTCTGCTGCTCGGGCGAATGCCCGACGTGACGGCGATCTTCGTCTCGAGTGACGAGATGGCGTTCGGCGTCCTGCGTGCCCTGGACGAACTCGGTCGGAGTGTACCCGGCGACGTCTCGGTGATCGGCATGGACGACATCGCGCTGGCGCGATACGCCTCACCGCCGCTGACGACCATCCGGCAACCGTTCAGCGAGATGGGTCGTGTGGCGGTCGAGCATCTGCTCACGCTCATCGAGGAGCCGGCCGCGGAGCGGGAGACGGTGGTCATGCTGCCCGAGCTGATCGTGCGCGAGAGCACCGCGGCACCGACGACACGCGCGTAGCCCGCACGGCGCAGCTCAGAACTCCTCGACGTACTCCTCGGTCGGTCCGAGTTCCGGACGGTCGACGAACTCGACGGTCGATCCGGCCTCGTGGAGCTCGAGGACGACGATACGGTTCGTGCCCGACCGCAGGAGGGGCCCCGGCACGTAGAGCGTCTGCTGCGGGCCGATGTTCCAGTAGCGACCGAGGAGCGCCCCGTTGACCCAGACGAAGCCCTTCGTGGAGCCGGGCAGTCGGAGGTGCGTGTCGAGCGGCTCGTCGACGACGAAGGTCGCGCTCGACAGGCCGCCCCCACCGCTCGCGGCGGTCGTCGGGTCGCCGGTCCGGTCGACGACTGCTCGGAGATGGAGCGGGTCCAGCTGGTCGAGGGCCACCGGTCGCGCCCGCCAGCCGTGCACGAGCCGACGTTCGACGAGGACGGGCCCCAGCAGGCCCTTTTCGGCGCCCAGCTGCGGACCGTAGTTCACGCGGCCGAGGTTCTCGACGACCACGGTCAGCTTCGACACCAGGCCGGAACCGGTCACGGTGACCGTGCCCGAGCCGGTGATCGTGGCCTGGAACGCCCCGTCGAGGAAGACGAGGGCGCGGTCTGCGACGCCGTCGAACACGAGGTCGACCGGGCGATCGGGGAGCAGGGCATCCGCCTCGTAGACGACGAGACCGCCGTCGACGCCGAGGTCCTCGAACGACGGCGGCGCGGACGACCGCGGGCTCACGGGGTCGCCGAGCTCAGCGAGTGCGTCCAGGAGCCCGACGCCGCGCTGGAGGGGCACGCTGCCCTCCGGCAAGAACCGCACCTCGGGGGATCGCAGCGGTTCGTCTGCGACGCCGAGGACCTCCCGCAGGGCGAAGAACTTGTCCGTGAACCGGCCGTCCTCGGCGATCGGCGCGTCGGAGTCGTAGCTCGTGATGGTCGGACGCAGTTCGCCCTCGACGATGTTGGCTCCGGACCAGAGCCCGAAGTTCGTGCCGCCGTGCGCCATGTAGATGCTGATGCTCCCGCCGTCGGCCAGGATGTCGCGGGCCACCGCTGCGGCGTTCCGCGCGTCCCGCACGTGGTGCGGCTGCCCCCAGTGGTCGAACCACCCGTTCCAGAACTCGGCGACGAAGAACGGCTCGTCCGGGCGCCGACTCCGCAGGAGGGCGCGCGCCTCGTCCGGCTTCGAGCCGAGGGTCGCCGCCATCATGATCCCGGGGATGGAACCGCCGTCGATCATCACGTCGGTGGGCCCGTCCGCGGTGTACAGCAGTTCCTGCACGCCGAGGCGACGCAGCAGCGCGGCGAGCCACCCTGGGTGCTGTGCGTCGTCGCCGTAGCTGCCGTACTCGTTCTCGACCTGCACGGCGACGACCGGGCCGCCGTGGACCGCCTGGTACGGCGAGAGCCGGGGGATGAGCTCCTCGAACCACGTCTCGACCGGCCGCTGGTATCCGGGGTCCGAGCTGCGGAGCGCGATGTCGCGGGCGGTGAGCCAAGCGGGCAGGCCGCCGTTCGACCACTCCGCACAGATGTACGGGCCCGGTCGCAGCAGGACGTCGAGCCCCAGATCGGCGGCCGTCTCCATGAACCGGCCGACGTCACGCCAACCGGAGAAGCTCGGTGCCGCGTCCGCGCGTGGCTGGTGGAAGTTCCACGGGATGTAGGTGTCGATCGAGTTGAGCCCGAGGTCGACGAAGCGCAGCATCCGATCGCGCCACTGCTCCGGCACGACGCGGAAGTAGTGCAGCGATCCGGACCGCACGGAGTGCGGCGCCCCATCGCGGAGGAGCCGGCCGTCCCGCCAGTGCAGTGCGGCCGGAGCCCGCCGCACGGTGTCGTCGATCACGAGCGGAACGGCTGGACCGACGGTGTCGGCGAACTTCGTCATGGTGCGGTCGTCTCCTCGGATCGGCGTACGGACTTCCACTATGGGCCATGCATGTTATGGATGCCAAGCCTTTACTTGGCTCAATTCAGCCGATTTGTAACGCTTTCGAGTCATCGATTGTTATCCGTAGCATTTTCTGCCAGCATGACTGCCAAGCACCGCCGACCCCGCTCCACTCCCACGGAAAGGCCGCACCGATGACCAGCACCGACGCTCCCGCCCGCGGCCTCCGTGGTGCGATCTCACGTGGTCGGCACCGCTCGCGGCTGCTGCTCGCCGCCGGAGCCCTGGTGCTCACGGGAACCGTCGTCGTCGGTGTCGCCGTCAGCGGCGCGGGTGCGGCACCCGCCGAGCTGGGGACCATCGACGGAGCCTCGGTCACCCGCGACGAGCTGCTCTTCCACATGGAGCGCGTCCGACCCGCCATCGAGAACGAGGTCCTCGTCGAGACCGGATCCGGTTCCGTCGACTGGGAAGCACCGCTCGGCGACGCGACCGCCATCGATCGACTCCGGACGGCGGCCCTCGACGAGCTCGCGGCCGACCGCGTGGTGCTCGACCTCGGGCACGAGCGCGGACTCGTCCCGTTCTCGGACTTCGCCGGATTCGAACAGGCCCTCGCCGACACCAACACCGCCCGCGCGGCGCAGCTCGACGAAGGCGAGGTCGTCTACGGACTCACCTCCTTCCGCGCACAGGAGTTCTACGGCCGGACGATCGCCGATCTCCGCACCAGGCTCGTCTCTGCACTGAGCTCGGGCTCGGATCCGGTCATCGACGTCTCCGACGAGGAGGTCCGGGACGCCTTCGACGCGCACGCCGAGGACTGGACCCTCAACGCCTCCACCTACCAGCTCACCCGGATCGCGGTGCCGCTCGCCTCGACCACCGCCGAGCAGTTCGCGGCACGACTCGCCGCGGAGGGCGTCGACGCCGTCTCAGGCGCCGACCCGGACACCACCGTCTCCGCGTCCACCCTCGACGGCGCGACCGGTCTCCTCGACGGCGGCTCCCGCACACCGGACCCACGCCTCGTAGCCGAGGTCGCGACCCTGCCTGCCGGTGCGCTCAGCTCGCCCGTGGTGGAGCTGGGTGAGCACGTCGTCTACCGCGTGGACGCCGTCACCGTCGACCAGGACGCCGCCTTCACCGCCTACGCCGACCGGATCCGAGCCCAGCTCGAGAGCACCGCCCTCGACGCGCTCATCGCCGAACGCGTCGCGGCCCAAGTACGCCAGATGAACAGCAACGCCCTGCACCAACTCACGATGGAGGACACGCACTGATGAACACCGCCACCCCCGCGGCGATCCCGGGACCCCGACGCAGACGTCGGAACCGGTCAGCCCAGCACCCCGCCCTCCGAGGACTCGCCGTCCTCGGGCTCACCGCCCTCTTCGCCACGGCCTTCGCTCCGACGGCGTCCGCGGCACCGACCACCCCGGAGACCGCCGTCCAGGCGGCCGCCGCACCGACAGGCTGGGCCGGTGACACCCCGAACACGACGGGTGGCACGGACTACTTCGTCGACGCCACCGCCGGGGACGACACGGCCACCGGCACGTCGGCGGCCACCGCCTGGAAGAGCTTCACCCCGGTCAACGCGAAGACCTTCGCGCCGGGCGACCGCGTGCTGCTGAAGGCCGGCGAGACCTGGTCGAACACCTCCCTGTGGCCGAAGGGTTCGGGCACCGAGACCGCGCCCATCGTGATCGACGCGTACGGTGACGCCGGTGCGCGCCGTCCCTACATCGCGACGAACGGACAGGTCCCCAGCCCCTTCACGAGTCCCGGTGTCAAGAACCCCGAAACCGTCGGACTGACCGGCGCGGTGATCCTCCGCAACCAGCAGTACGTCCACATCGCGAACCTCGAGGTGTCGAACGACGACGACTTCGCCACCGACATCACCACGGGCAGCTACGTCCGCGACGGCATCTCCGTCTCGATCAACGCCGACAAGCTCGAGGCCGGCGCCGATTCGATCATGCGCGGGATCTCGATATCGAACGTCTTCGCCCACGACATCGACGGCCCGAGCTCCTGGCAGAAGATCCACTACGCCGGGGTCAACTTCCAGGTGTTCGGTTCGCAGCAGTACACGGCGTACCCGACAGGTGGCCATCACTTCGAGGACATCAGCATCCAGGACAACACCTTCGAGCAGGTCGAGCTGCACGCGGTGCAGTTCGCGTTCAACTGGTTCGGCGACCAGCAGGGCCAGACGGACGCCTCCGGCAAGTACCACGAGGGTTGGGAACAGCTCTGGGTCCGCGACCGCGACCTCTACAGCCGCGACGTGACGATCAGTCACAACTACGCCGAGAGCACCGGCCAGGGTCCGTTCCAGTTCGCGAACACCCAGCGCCTGACCGCCGAGTACAACGAGGCCAACGGATGGCTCGAGCGCTACAACCAGGTCTCCGCAGGCCTCTACCTGTGGGCCGGCGCCGACAGCGTGATGCGCTTCAACGAGATCTACGGCGGCCCCGCCAACGAGTACGACGCGACCCCGTGGGACCTCGAGTTCACCAACTTCAACGTCGTCTACGAGCACAACTACTCGCACGACAACCAGGGCGGCTGGATGTCCTACATGGGCAACAGCTCCAACTCGATCGCCCGCTACAACCTCAGCGTCAACGACAACGGCGTGATCTTCAAGAACATGCTGTCGTCGAACTACTCGCCCACGTACATCCTCAACAACGTCTTCGTCTACGACGGTGCGGAGCTCGAGAGCTTCCACGACGAGGTGCTGAAGGACCGCGTCTACTTCGCGAACAACATCTTCTACAACACCTCGACGACCACCTCCACGAACTGGGCACGGAAGGCCGGCGGCCTCGACAAGGGCGTGTTCTCGAACAACGCCTACTTCGAGGCGAGCGGGACGCAGTCGGCCAACCAGCCGGTGGACAAGCGTGCCGTCGTCGGCGACCCGCAGTTCGTCGGGAACCCGGCCGACTACGCCAAGGACGCCGGCGTCGACGCCATCCGCGACTCCGCGTCCCTGTTCAAGCTGCAGGAGACCTCGCCGCTGATCGATGCCGGCCGGTACAACGAGCGCATCGGCTCGGACGACTTCTTCGGCACCGAGCTCTACTACGGTGAGGGCGTCGACATCGGGCTGTACGAGGCCGCGGTCGGGACGAAGGTCGAGAACCCGGTCGACACCGACCCGATCGAGAACGAGGGCGTGGACACGCGCGTCGACCTCGCCAAGGGCAAGCCGATCGTCGCCAGCAGCACGCACCCGCACAACGACTTCGAGTTCAACGCGGGCAAGCTCGTCGACGGCGACCCGGCGACGCGCTGGGCCGGTGCAGACGACGCCACCTATCCGCTGACGATCGACATCGACTTCGGTGCCGACACGACCTTCGACGAGGTCGACCTCTCGGAGTTCACCGACTCGGGCACCGATCCTCGCGTCAACGCCTTCTCCCTGCAGCGATGGGACGCGGCGGCCGGGGCCTGGGTGACGTTCTCCTCCCAGACCGGGATCGGCGCGAGCAAGGTCGTGAAGGACTTCGCGTCCGTCACCAGCTCCAAGCTCCGGGTGTCGCTCGAGAGCCTGTTGCCAGGTCAGATCTACGCACCGACCCTGAGCACCATCAGCGTCTTCGACAGCGCGGTCGCCGCAACCGACCCCACGGTGACCCCGACGGCAGCGGTCATGGACAAGAACGCCGCGATGGCCGAGGACCCCGACAACCTGCCCACGTTCACGGTCGACCTCGACGGTGACACGCTCACCGGTCTCCGGTACGTCCAGCCCTCCGGCGCCATCGTCGGCAGCCTCGACAGTGCCGACTACGTCCGCACCGACACCGCGGAGGGCGCGACGATCACCCTCACGAACGCGTTCGCCGCCGACAAGGAGCTCGGTACCTCCGGGGTCGTCTTCGAGTTCGGCTCGAACGCGACCAAGCGGGTCACGGTCGAGATCGTCGACACGACCGAACTCGCGGCGTCGATCGGCACGGCGAAGGCCCTCCTCGCCCCGACGGCGGCCGCGGCTCAGTCGGCGCGCGCCGCTGCTCCGGCGGCGGACGGTGCCGAGACGTTGACCGCGGCGGTCGCCTCGGCCGAGGCGGTCCTGGCCCTCGTCAACCGCGACACCGTCGCGACCGGCAACACCGCCGTGACGAACGCCGACGTGCAAGCTGCGGTCGTCGCGCTGAACGCCGCGATCGAGGCCTTCGAGCCCGGTGGCGGCACCCCGGTCACGCCGGGTGGACCGGGTACGCCCGGCACGCCCAGCGCAGGAAGCCCCGGTACCGGTGGATCTGGCGCCACCGGTACCGGTTCCAACGGCGGCTCGCTTGCGAGCACCGGAGTCGACGGCCTCGTGCCGGCAGGTGCGGGGATCCTCCTCCTGCTGGCCGGAGCAGCAGCACTCACCCTGCGGGCCCGTCGCGCATCGGCCATGAACCGATGACCCACCGCAGCACCCTCGCCCATCCCCGCACCACAACACACCCCACCACCCCCTGCACCACTCACCAGCACTGGGAAGGACCCCTGTCATGAAGCGCACCAGAACCCTCGGCGTCATCGCCGCCGTCGCGACGGTCGGCATGCTCGCCGGCTGTGCGGGCAACTCCGGGACGGGCGGCGACGACGCCGACACCCTGAAGATCGCCGCATTCGAAGGCGGCTACGGCGCCGAGATGTACAAGGAGGTGGTCGCGGCCTACGAGAAGCTCAACCCCGACGTGAAGATCGAGCTCACCACGAGCAAGACCCTCGCCGACGAACTCACCCCGCAGGTCGCGGCCGGTGACTACCCGGACCTCGTCTTCCTCGGCCTCGGTGCGAAGGAGGGCTTCACCGAGTCCTTCGTCCGCGACAACAACCTGGAAGACCTCACCGGTGTCCTCGACGAGAAGATCCCCGGCGAGGACGTCACGGTCGGCGACAAGCTGACCCCCGGCATCGTCGGCAACCTCAACACCAACCCCTACGGCGACGACAAGGTCTACCTGATGCCGATGTACGCGTCGCCGACCGGCCTCGTGTACAACCAGAAACTGTTCGCCGACAACGGATGGACCGTCCCCACCACCTGGGACGAGATGTTCGAGCTCGGCGACACCGCGAAGGCCGAGGGCATCTCGCTGTTCACCTACCCGACGGCGGGCTACCTCGACTCCTACTTCTTCTCGCTGCTGTCGGCAGTGGGCGGACCGGAGTTCCTGAACGACGTCCTCACCTACAAGCAGGACGTGTGGAAGACGGATGAGGCCACCGAGGCGCTCGAGCTCACGACGAAGCTCCTCAGCTACGCGGCCCCGACCACGGTCGGCTACGCGAACGGGCAGGACTTCACGAAGAACCAGCAGACCATCCTCGACGGCACGACGCTCTTCATGCCGAACGGCTCCTGGATCGCGAACGAGATGAAGGAGGCCCCGCGCACCGACGGGTTCCAGTGGGGGCTCACCCCGGTCCCCGCTCCCGAGGCCGACGGCACGCGCTACCTGACGACGTTCGTCGAGTCGGCGTGGGTCCCGAAGGAGGCGGCGCACAAGGACGCGGCGAAGGACTTCATCGCGTACCTGTACTCGGACGAGGCCGCCGACATCTTCGCGAAGGCGAACGCCATCCAGCCGATCCAGGGGCTCCCTGAGCGCCTGACCGGTGAGGCGAAGGACTTCTACGCCGTCTACAGCGAGCCCGGCGTCGAGGCCGTCGTCGGTGCCTTCGCCGCGACCAAGCCGGTCCCCGGCGTCGACCTGAAGGCCACGCTCTTCGACGCGGCCAACAGCGTCCTCTCCGGCACCATGACCCTCGAGGACTGGCAGAACCAGGTCAACGAGGCGAGCAACAAGCTCACCGACCAGCTCGCGGGCTGATCCGAACCGGTGCGCCCGTCCGATCCCCTGGTCGGACGGGCGCACCACCCTCCTCGCAGAAAGGACGCGCTGTGGCCAGACGCCCCGTCTCCCTCAACACCCGTGGGAAGAACCGCTTCGTGCTGCTGTGCGTCGCGCCCGCGATCATCCTCTACGTGCTCTTCATGGTCGTCCCGACCTTCGACGTCTTCCGGATGTCGCTCTACAACTGGACCGGCGTCGGCGGCACCCCCACGTTCGCCGGCTTCGACAACTTCATCGCCCTCGCCGGTGACATGCAGTTCGTCCGGGCGTTCCAGAACACCGTCTTCCTGCTCGTCGTCGTCTCCATCGTGACGATGGCCGGCGGGCTCGTCCTCGCCGGGGTCATGACCCAGGGCAAGGTGCGGGCGAGCAACCTGTACCGGTTCGTCCTCTACCTGCCGAGCGTGCTGTCCATCGTCGTCGTCGCAGCGATCTTCTCCGCGGTGTACGACCAGCAGAACGGTCTCATCAACGGTTCGTTGAACTTCCTCGGCCTCGGTTCGTTGTCGCAGGTCTGGCTCGGCGACCAGAAGATCATCATGTACAGCATCGCCTTCGCGATGGTCTGGCAGTCCCTCGGCTACTACCTCGTGCTCTACATGTCGGGCATGTCGAACATCCCGGCCGAGATCTACGAGGCCTCCGCGCTCGACGGTGCCGGCCCGTTCCGGCAGTTCTTCGACATCACGCTGCCGCTCGTCTGGGAGACGCTCCGCACGTCCCTCATCTTCTTCATCATCAGCTCGATCAACCTCGCGTTCGTGCTCGTCCGGGCACTCACCGGCGGCGGTCCGGACGGCGCCTCCGAGGTCCTCCTCGACTACATGTACAAGCAGGCGTACACGAACTCGAGTTACGGCTACGGCATGGCCATCGGGACAGCGATCTTCCTGTTCTCATTCCTCGCGGCGCTCATCATCAGCCGCGCGACCAAGCGAGAGGTCCTCCAATTCTGATGACCACGACCACCTCAGCCCCAGTCCCCCCGATCGTCACGCCGCCGTCCTCGTCGGTCCCGCCTGGTCCGACCTCCCGTCAGCGCGTCCGTCGTCGTCGGCCGGTGTCGTGGATCTCGAACCTCGTCCTGATCCTCATCTCGCTCATGATCCTGGTGCCCGTGCTCTGGGTCGTCATGGCATCGGTCAAGACCAAGGGCGAGTTCTACGGCAACCCCTGGGCGCTCCCGGAGGGCCTGCACTGGCAGAACTTCGTCGACGCGTTCGTCGCCGCCAACATGGGCCCGTATCTGCTCAACTCCCTGCTCGTCACGGTCGTCGGCCTCTGCTTCGTGCTGATCATCGCCGTGCCGGCCGCCTATGCGCTGGCGCGGTTCGAGTTCCGCGGCAAGTCGATCCTCGAGACACTGCTGCTCGCCGGTCTGTTCATCAACGTGAACTACATCGTCATCCCGATCTTCCTCATGCTGCTCGGGTGGGACAAGGCCCTGCGGACCTTCATGCCGAGCGGCTTCTTCATCGACAACCTGTTCGTGCTGGGGCTCGTCTACGCGGCGACGTCGCTGCCGTTCACGATCTACCTGCTGCTCGCCTACTTCCGCACCATCCCGGTGTCCTATGAGGAGGCCGCCACGCTCGACGGTGCGTCCCGGTTCCGCACGATGCGGACGGTCATGCTGCCCATGGCGATGCCGGCGATCAGCACGGCGATCCTGTTCAACTTCCTGAGCTACTGGAACGACTACATCATCTCCCTGTCGCTCATCCCGGGCGAGAACAAGACGCTGCAGGTGGGACTGCTCAACCTGTTCCAGGCACAGCGTGCGGCAGCCGACTACGGGCGGTTGTACGCGGGCATGGTGATCGTCATCATCCCGGTCGTGATCCTCTACATCATCATCCAGAAACGCTTGTTGCAGAACGTCGGAGCCGGAGGGCTGAAGGAATGACCAAGGAACGTGTGGGAGCCGTCGTCGCGGCGGTCGTCTTCGTGATCTGCGTCGCAGCGGTGATCATCGCCAACCAGTCCGTCGGGTGGCTGAACCTCGGGGTGATGCTCCTCGGACTCGCCGGGTTGATCACGCTGCTCGCCCTCTACAACCGGAAGTTCCGATGAGCGGCGGCTCGGCGGAGACGGTCGCTGCGCGGTTGGCGGAAGCGGTCGCCGTCGTGCCGTCGCCCCGGCAGCTCGCGTGGCAGCGGATGGAGTTCTACGGCTTCATCCACTTCGGGGTCAACACCATGACCGATCGGGAGTGGGGCGACGGCACCGAGTCGCCCGCCGTGTTCGACCCGGCTGGCGTCGATGCGGCGCAGTGGGTCGCGGCGGCGAAGAGCGCCGGCATGCGCGGGCTCATCCTCACCTGCAAGCATCACGACGGCTTCGCGCTGTGGCCGACGGCCGTCAGCGACCACTCGGTGGCGTCGAGTCCGTGGCGCGACGGTGGAGGCGACCTCGTCGCAGAGGTCGCGGAAGCGTGTCGCGCGGCGGGGCTGGCGTTCGGCGTCTACCTGTCGCCGTGGGACCGCGCCGAACCGAGCTACGGCTCGGGTGACGCCTACGACGACTTCTTCGTCGCGCAGCTGACCGAGCTCCTCACCGGATACGGCGAGCTGTTCTCGGTCTGGTTCGACGGCGCGAACGGCGAAGGGCCGAACGGCAAGCAGCAGCTGTACGACTGGGATCGTTACTACGCGGTCGTGCGCGAGCTGCAGCCGAACGCGGCGATCAGCGTGTGCGGGCCGGACGTGCGCTGGTGCGGGAACGAGGCCGGGTCCACGCGGGCTGACGAGTGGAGTGTGGTTCCTGCGTCGCTGCGAGATGCCGAGCGCACCGCGGACCGCTCGCAGCAGGTCGACGACGGGCTGTTCTCCCGGGCCGTCCAGTCCGATGAGGACGACCTCGGTAGCCGCGCTGCGATCCTCGCGACCACGGAGCCGCTCGTCTGGTACCCGGCGGAGGTCAACACCTCGATCCGTCCGGGGTGGTTCCATCACCCCTCCGAGGACGGGATGGTCCGCTCGGCCGAGGAACTCTTCGACATCTACGAGCGCAGTGTCGGTGGGAACGCGACGTTCCTGCTCAACCTGCCGCCCACCAGGGAGGGCTTGATCGCGGATCCCGACCTCGAGAGCCTTACCGGTCTCGGCCGACTCATCGACGACCTGGAACGGCTCGATGTCGCCGGCTCAGCCCTGCTCACGATGTCGAGCGCGCCCGTGCCGGCCGCGTCGATCACGGGGACCGGGTCACAGTCGGACCCGGTGACGTGGCGTCCGGCCGACGACGATCCGCTGCCGACCCTGCGGCTCCGCTGGGATCGACCCCAGCTGGTGTCCGGAGTGAGCGTGCGCGAGGCGATCGCGCACGGTCAAGTGATCGAGGGGGTCGAGGTCTCGGTGGTGGACGCCGCCGGTGTGCCGCGGGTGCTCGCTTCGGCAGCGACGGTGGGTGCTCAGCGGATCCTCCGGTTCGAAACCGTCGAGACGACCGAGCTGCGTGTGACGATCACCGCATCGCGAGCCCAGCCGCAGCTTGCGCGGCTTGCGGTCTTCACGACCTCCTGACGATCTCCGCCGGTGCGGGTGTGAGGTCAGCAGCCGATGGCGGGTGTGCCGGGTCGGCAGGGTTTGTCGACGCCGATGGTGGAGTTGCGGACGATCTGGACCGTGTGGGGTTCTTCGGTCGGGATCGGCAGGGTCCCGATGACGGGGAGCCACCCGCTGTCGCCGATGCGGTACTCGGCGGCGTACTCGACGTCTACGGTGATGGTCTTGGTTCCGACCGTCGTGTAGCGGTGACTCGTCGGGGTCTTGGAGAACTCCGCAAGCCCGAGGGCGGCCCAACTGGATCCACCGGTCCGGACGGTCGCATGCTCGCCGTCGCCGTAGTCGAGGGTGAAGCCGACGGGGATGAAGTGCACCTCCGCGACCTGACCGAGGAGGGTGCCGGTGCGGGTGTGTCCGGAAGCACCTGCGATGACGTTCGTGTGGAGCCCACGCACTCCCCAGGCGGCGGGTTCGGTGGCGACGGTCGGTGCGGCGGGGGCGAAGCTGGCGACGTCGCGGATCGTGACGGGCTGCGCGGCGGGTGCTGCTCCGAGGTCGGTGCCGAGGTCGCCGGGCGTGAAGGTGTAACACTCGTCCGGCCGCATGAGGCTGCAGACCGTCCGCTCACCGTTGGG
>NZ_CAUQHZ010000020.1:0-35665 GCF_963518075.1 uncultured Plantibacter sp. | reverse complement strand
CCGACGGTCCGGTCAGGACGCGACGCCGAGGAGCTGCTCGATGGGTCCGCGGGCGAAGAAGACGAGGAACCCGGCTGCGACGACCCATAGCAGCGGGCTGATCTCGCGCGCGTTCCCGGACAGGGAGCGGAGCACGACCCAGGCGATGAAGCCGGCGCCGATGCCGTTGGCGATCGAGTACGTCAGCGGCATGACGACGACCGTCAGGAACACCGGGAGCGCGACCGAGAACTCGGTCCAGACGATGTCCTTGATCTGCGACATCATGAGCGTCCCGACGATGACGAGCGCGGCGGCGGCGACCTCGGAGGGCACGATCTGCGTGAGCGGCGTGAAGAACATGGCGAGCAGGAACAGCGCGCCGGTCACGAGGTTCGCGAGGCCGGTCCGTGCCCCTTCGCCGATGCCCGCGCCGGATTCGATGAAGACGGTCGAGGAGGAGGACGAGGTCGCGCCACCGGCGACCGCGCCGACACCCTCGACGATGAGCGCCGAGCGGAGTCGCGGGAAGTCGCCCTTGGCGTCCGCCACACCGGCCTCCTTCGAGAGCCCGGTCATCGTGCCCATGGCGTCGAAGAAGTTCGTGAACACGAGGGTGAACACGAGCATGAGCGCGGCGAGGACGCCGATGCGCTCGAAGCCGCCGAAGCTCACCTGGCCGAGCAGGCTGAGGTCGGGGACCCCGACGACCTGGGTGGGCAGGGTCGGGACGCTCAGGTTCCAGCCACCGGCGTTCTCCCCGCCGTTCGAGGCACCGACCTTGAAGATCGCCTCGGCGATGATGGCGATGATCGTGGAGGCGACGATGCCGATGAGCAGGGCACCCTTGATCTTGCGCGCGACGAGCACGCCCGTGAGCAGCAGGGAGATCACGAAGACGGCGGTCGGCACCGTGGCGACCGAGCCCTCGATCCCGAGGCCGACCGGCGGCGAACCGGCGCCCGTCGACCGGACGAAACCGGCGTCGACGAACCCGATGAACGCGATGAAGAGACCGATGCCCACGGTGATCGCGATCTTCAGCTGGATGGGCACCGCGTTGAAGATCATGGCGCGAAGGCCGGTCGCCGCGAGGAGGACGATGATCAGACCGTTGATGACGACGAGCCCCATCGCCTCGGCCCAGGTGACCTGACCGACGACGCTCACGGCGAGGAAGGAGTTGATGCCGAGACCCGCCGCGAAGGCGAACGGCAGGCGTGCGACGAGTCCGAAGAGGATCGTCATGACACCGGCGGTCAGCGCGGTCACGGCCGCGACCTGGGCGAAGCCGAGTTCGCCACCGGTGACGTCGGCCGAGCCGCTCAGGATGATCGGGTTGAGGATGACGATGTAGGCCATCGCGACGAAGGTCACGAGGCCGCCGCGCACCTCGCCTCCGACGGTCGAGCCGCGCTTGCTGATCTCGAAGAAACCGTCGAGACGCTCTCGGAACGAGCGCGGAGCGGTGGGCGTCGTGGTCACTGGACCTCCTGGGTCTGCATCGAAGCAACCAGCGTACCGGCACGGCGGACCGCCCCGCGACGACCGGGATGCGAGGGTGCCGCTACGATCGGCTGGACCCCTTAACCAGCACCCTCCTCACGGAATCGAGCTCACATGGCGCTGCCCTGGACTCTGCACGGCGACGGCAAGCACGTCCCGACCCACGCGATCGTCGGCCCCGGTGAACGGCTCACCTGGCCGCGGACCATCGGCCTCGGCATGCAGCACGTCGTCGCGATGTTCGGTGCCACGTTCCTCGTCCCGGTGCTGACCGGGTTCCCGCCCACCACGACGCTGTTCTTCTCGGGCGTCGGCACTCTCCTGTTCCTCGTCATCACCAAGAACCGCGTGCCGAGCTACCTGGGCTCGTCGTTCGCCTTCATCGCCCCCATCTCCGCCGCAGTCGCAAGCCAGGGCATGGGCAGCGCCCTCTTCGGCATCCTCGCGGTGGGCCTCCTCCTGGCGCTCGTCGGCGTCGTCGTGCAGGTCACGGGAACCGGGTGGATCGATGCGCTCATGCCGCCGGTCGTCGCCGGTGCCATCGTCGCGCTCATCGGGTTCAACCTCGCCCCCGCCGCGAAGAACAACTTCGTGGCGGCTCCGATCACCGCCCTCGTGACGCTCGCGGCCGTCATCCTCTCGACCGTGGTGTTCCGAGGGATCCTCGGCCGTCTGTCGATCGTCATCGGTGTCGTGGTCGGGTACATCGTCGCGGCGATCCGCCAGGAGATCGACTTCTCGAAGATCGCGGACGCCGCATGGGTCGGCCTCCCCGAGTTCCACCTCGCGGACAACCCGATCTCGAACCCGGCGGTCTGGGCGGTCCTCCCGGCGTTCCTCCCCGTCGTGCTCGTCCTCATCGCCGAGAACGTCGGCCACATCCGGGGTGTCGCACAGATGACCGACGCCTCCGTGAACAAGCAGACCGGTCGCGCACTCCTGTCCGACGGCCTGGCGACGATGCTGGCCGGCTTCGGCGGCGGTTCGGGCACGACGACCTACGGCGAGAACATCGGCGTCATGGCGGCGACACGGGTCTACTCCACGGCGGCCTACTGGGTCGCCGGTCTGTTCGCGGTCCTCCTCGGACTCTCCCCCAAGGTCGGTGCGGTCATCAACACCATTCCGGCGGGCGTCCTCGGCGGCGTCACGACGGCCCTGTACGGACTCATCGGCATCATCGGCGTGAAGATCTGGCTCGACAACAAGGTCGACTTCTCGAAGCCCGTCAACCAGTTCACCGCGGCGACGGCCCTCATCATCGGCATCGCCGACTTCACCTGGGTGGCTGGTGGTGACGTCAGCTTCAACGGGATCGCGCTCGGCACCATCGCCGCGATCGTCATCTACCACGTGATGACGACCATCGGTCGGTGGCGGAAGACCGCCTGACCCGTCCGGTGCGGGTGCGTCAGCGCGGTGCGCTGGCGCCAGCGCGGGTCGTACGCGTGAGCGCGGGTCTCTGGAGCCCCGCGCTCACGTGTGTGACCAGCGGTCACGCCGGGTAGGTGCGTTTCACGCCAGCGCACCGCGCCGGCGCACCCACACGCATCGGGCCCGGACCGGTGGCCCGCGCTCGCGTCAGCGCGGTGCGCTGGCGAACCCCAGGGGTCAGCCCTGGTGGAAGAAGGGCACGATCAGGTAGATGCCGAAGAGGACCGCCCCCGCACATAGGGCGAAGCAGACGTAGGCACCGGCGCGGGCCAGGTTCTGCTGGGCTGGGGTCAACGGGTTCTTCCGAGCGGCCTTCGCAGCGCGCTTCGCCGCCTTCGCGGCCTCCTCCGGCGTGATGACCGTGATCGCGTCGGTGAACTCGGCCGGCGCCACCACGGGCACGCGCCCGGCGGTGGTCAGGAGCCGGAGCCCGAGGGAGTACAGGCTGACGATCGCGGTCGCGCCGACGAGCGACGTCGCGAAGACGATCAGGAATGCTGCCCAGTCGATCACTTCTTCACCTTCTTGGGCTTGGGGTTGCGCTTGATCTTGACCGCGCGACCGGAATCGGCGACCTCACTGACGACGTTGCTGTGGTCGACCTGGTTCCGGCGCGAGATGAGGAAGATGGTGAGGATGACGCCGACCCCCACCACGGCGTCGATGATGATGCCGACGAGACCGAGGTGGGCGACGGCGGCGGCGAGTGCCCCGACGATGCCGGCCGCGGGAAGGGTCATCAACCAACCGAGGGCGATCCGCCCGGCGGTCCCCCAGCGGACCTTCGATCCGCGTCGCCCGAGGCCGGAGCCGATGACGGACCCGGAGGCGACCTGCGTGGTGGAGAGGGCGAAGCCGAGGTGGCTCGAGGCGAGGATCGTGGCGGCGGTGCTCGTCTCGGCCGCGAAGCCCTGTGCCGGCTTGACGTCGGTGAGCCCGGTGCCGATGGTCTTGATGATCCGCCAGCCGCCCATGTAGGTGCCGAGCGCGATGGCGAGGGCGCAGACGACGATGACCCAGAGTTCGGGGCCGGTGCCGACCGCCTGCACGCCGACCGCGATGAAGGTGAGGGTGATGACGCCCATGGTCTTCTGTGCGTCGTTCGTGCCGTGCGCGAGGGCGACGAGGGACGAGGAGAAGATCTGCGCGTATCGGAACCCGTCGCGACCGTCGGGCTTGCCGTCGTAGCGCCGCGTGATCCGGTAGGCGAGCTTCGTCGCCGAATAGGCGACCACGCCGGCCGTGACGGGGGCGATCAACGCCGGGAGGATGACCTTGGAGAGGACCACACCGAAGTCGATCGAGCCGAAGCCGGCGCCGACGATCGCCGCGCCGATGAGTCCACCGAACAGGGCGTGACTGGAGGACGACGGCAGACCGAGGAGCCAGGTCAGCATGTTCCAGACGATCGCGCCGATGAGTCCGGCGAAGATCAGCTCCGGTCCGATCCGGATGCCGCCCTCGCCCTCCCGGATGAGCCCGCCCGAGATGGTCTTCGCGACCTCTGTGGACAAGAACGCACCGACGAGGTTGAGGATCGCGGCGAGCAGGACGGCGGTCTTCGGCTTGAGGGCGCCCGTGGCGATCGGGGTCGCCATGGCGTTCGCCGTGTCGTGGAACCCGTTCGTGAAGTCGAAGAACAGTGCCAGTGCGATGACCAGCACGACAGTCAGGGTAACGAGTTCCACTGGTGTCTTTCTCGAGGCGGAGCGAATACGGACACAGTGCTCCCCGACGAGATGTTTGGGGGGAATTCACGTGCTGGATACGGGCGGTTCACCCGCCGTACACGATCCTTACACCCTGCCCGGTCGAGGTCAACTCGACGCCGATCAGCGCCCGCCGCCGCCTCCGCCGCCTCCGCCGCCGCCCGCGAAGCCGCCGCCCGTCGAGCCGCCGGACGAGCTCGCTCCCCCACTGGTGGACCAGGACGCCGACGTACTCGAGGCCGATCCGGAGAAGCCGGAGAACGCGTTCGCGAACATCGCCGCCTGAAACGGGGTGTTCGAGGCGTACCAGGACGGCGCGCTCCCGGCCTGCTCGTAGCGGATGCCCAGCTCCTTCGCCCACTCGCGCTCCACGCCCCAGAGCACGGCGAAGGGCAGGAGCCGTTCGGTGACCCGGACGAGCTGGCCGGGGTCGCCGAGGTCCATCCGTTCGGCACCGTCGGGGCTCTGCAACATGCGGAAGCGGTCCTGCTCCGCCAGCGCGAGGTAGTCGCGGAGGCCGAGCAACTCGTCCCGCGCATCGGCACCGGTGGCGGTGAGCGGTTTCGGCGCGATGGCCAACACGATCCCGGCGAGCAGCGCGATCCCGGTCACGAAGAGCGCGGCGACCGACCAGCCGTTGTCCGCTCGCTGGGAGTAGGCGACCCCGAAGAAGACGATCCCGGCGACGCCCAGAAGGGCGAGCGCCCCCACGATGATCCACGCCCGCCCGGAGGAGACCGAGCGTCGGAGGCCGAGGTCGAGGGCGTTCCGCTTGGCGGCCGCGAGTTCCGCGGTGACCGCCTTGCCGAGCGCCGGGTCGACCTGCTTCATCTCCCGCGGTCGGTTCCGGTCGGGGAAGAGCGCGGCGAGCACGCGCCGCTCCTGCTCATCCGTGTCGCTGTCGTCGAGGTACTGCAGGGAGTAGTCCTTCTTGCCCGGTCCGTCCACGATCCGGAGCTTGCCGCGGACGGCGAGGCTGACGATCTCGGCTGCCATCGACGAGGAGGCGCGTCCGGCGAGGTCGCCCGCCAGCAGGAGGTTCATCTGCTTCGGGACGGAGTACTGCGGCACGATGACGCCACGACCGGGGTGGTCACGCCAGAAGCGCAGTCGGATCCACAGGAGTGCTCCGAGCCCCGCGGCCGACAGCGCGCCGAGGACGATCGGGACGATGGAGAAGACCGGTGCCTCGCCGGGGCGGGGCGGTTGGACGAAGGTGCCCGGTTCGAACCCGATCGCGACCGTCAGCGTCTGGCGGGCCTGCAGCGGGACGGAGGCGGTCGTGAAGACGTCGCCATCGGCGTCCTCCGCCTGGGAGAGGTCGCACGGCGAGCTGTCGTCCGGATCCCCGCGGTAGCAGGCGCCGTCACCGGTGAGCGCGTCAGCGATGTCGGGGGCGACCCGCACCGTCATGCTGGCGTCGGCGAACGGCTGGTCCCAACCGGTCCCTGGCGCGTCCCAGTAGAACTCGTCGGAGCGTGTGTCGCGATAGGCGCCGACGACGCCGCGCTGCGTGTAGGTGATCACGTAGCTCTGCGTGCCGCGCACGTAGTCGTCCGTTCCGAGCGACAGCTCGAGGAAGTCGCCGTCGCGGTCGGTCTCCCACTCCACGGGCGCACCGTCGGCGTCGGTCACCGAGACGATCTCCGTGTGCAGCGGTGCCCGGTCGAACTCGTCGGGGATCGCTCGGATGATGCCCTTGTTCTGGTCGGACTGGGGGAACTCCGCGACGAAGGTCTCGACCGCGCGCAGCTCGGCCTGACCGTCGCCGCCACGGCTCAGGGTGTAGTCGCCGTCGAAGGACGAGAAGGTGAAGTCGGACACGTCGGTCCGAGCGTCGGCCGCGGCGGGCGGCGTGCTCGCGAGGGTCGCGACGAGCGGTGCACCCACCGCCAGGGCGAGGGCGACGAGGAGAACCCGCGACGCGTGGGCACGGACCGGGGACAGGCGACGACGTCTGGGCTTCACCCGGCCAAGTCTAGGAGGGGTGCCGGCGGGCGCGCGGACGCGCCCGCCGGGACTCACATCTCCTCGTGGGTGTTGGGGTCTCCGTCGAAGAGCCTGCCGTCGGTCCGCCCGAGTGCGGTGATCGCCTGCACCTCGGTGTCGCTGAGTGCGAAGTCGAAGACGTCGATGTTCGTGCGCTGGCGTTCCGGGGACGCGGACTTCGGGATGGGGAGCACGCCGCGCTGGTGGTGCCAGCGGAGGACGACCTGCGCCGGCGAGACGTCGTGCGCCGCGGCGGCCGCTGCGACGGGCTCCTCGGCGAACGGTGCCTGCGCCTTGCCGAGCGGGCTCCAGGCCTCGGTCAGGACACCGTGTTCGCGGTGGAACGCGAGGAGTTCCTCCTGGGGGAAGTACGGGTGCAACTCGACCTGGTTGACGGCCGGCAGCACACCCGTCTCGTCGGCGAGGCGGGTCAGGAACTCCTCGGTGAAGTTCGACACGCCGATGCTGCGGACGAGGCCCTCGCGCTGCAGCTGGATCATGGCCTTCCACGACTCGACGTAGCGGCCGACGGAGGGGTTCGGCCAGTGGATGAGGTACAGGTCGATGTGGTCGAGGCCGAGCGAGGCCAGGGATCCGCGGCACGAGGTGATGGTCTCCTCGAAACCGTGGTCGCGGCCGGGCAGCTTCGTCGCGACGACGAGTTCGTCGCGGGACACGTCGGTCTCGCGGACCGCTGCGCCGACGGCGTCCTCGTTGCGGTAGTTGACGGCGGTGTCGATCAGTCGATAGCCCGCATCGATGGCGGACAGCGTGGCGTCGGTGCCCTCGCGGCCCCGCAGGGGGTACGTGCCGAAACCGATCGCGGGGACGCTCGAACCGTCGTTGAGCGCGAATGTTGGGATGGTCGTCATCACCCCACGCTAGACCCGGCGGCCCTCGGATGGCTCCGAGCGGGCTGGGAGGGCGCGCCTCGACTAGCGTTGGACCATGGCGAAGCTCTCTGCCCCCCGTGCCCAGACCCGACCGACCGAACGCACCCACCACGGCGACACCGTGGTCGACCCGTACGAGTGGCTCCGCGAGAAGGAGTCGCCTGAGGTGATCGCGCACCTGGAGGCGGAGAACGCCTACACCGAACAGGAGACGGCGCATCTGGCCGGACTGCGCGAGCGCATCTTCCAGGAGATCAAGCGTCGCACGCTCGAGACCGACCTCTCGGTCCCGACCCGGTCCGGTGCATGGTGGTACTACGGCCGCAGTGTCGAAGGCCGCCAGTACGGCATCCAGTGCCGCATCCCGGTCGCCGACCCGGAGGACTGGACGCCGCCGACCCTGCCCGAGGGCGGCGCGGCCCCCGGCGAGGAGATCATCCTCGACGCCAACGTCGAGGCGGAGGGCCACGAGTTCTTCTCCCTCGGCAGCTTCGACGTGTCGGACGACGGCACGCGACTGCTCTACGGCGTCGACGTCGAAGGCGACGAGCGGTACACCGTCCGTGTCCGGGACCTCGCGAGTGGCGTCGACCTCGACGACGAGCTCCTCGGGACCGCGGGCGGGGCGGAGTTCTCCCCCGACGGCACCGCCATCGTCTACACGACGGTCGACGAGAGCTGGCGCCCCGACACCGTGCACCTGCACCGGGTGGGGACGTCCCAGGACGACGACACGGTCCTCTTCCACGAGCCCGACGAGCGGTTCTGGGTCGGCGCCGGATTCACCCGCAGCCGCGCGCTGCTCCTGATCGAGGCGGGCTCCTCGGTCACGAGCGAGACCCGACTCGTCCCCGCCGACGCACTGTCCGAGGAGGCACGGATCGTCTGGCCGCGGACCGACGGCGTCGAGTACAGCGTCGAACACCGGGTGGCCGACGGCGCAGACCGGTTGCTCATCCTGCACAACCGGGACGCGCCGGACTTCGAGCTCGTGGAGGTGCCGCTGTCGGATCCGCTCGGCACGGCGCGGGTCGTCGTCGCGCACAGCAGCGAGCGCCGGCTCGAGGACGTCGAGGCGTTCGAAGCCGTGACCACCGTCTCCTACCGGCGCGACGGCCTGACCCGCATCGGCCTGCTCGATCCGACGAGTGGCGACATCGACGAGATCGCCTTCGACGAACCGCTGTCCACCGTCGGCTGGCACGGCAACGGTGAATGGGCTCAATCGATGCTCCGGTTCGGATACGGGTCCCTCGTGACGCCGTCCACCGTGCTCGAACTCGACCTCCGGTCCGGCGAACGCTTCGTGCGCAAGCAGCAGCCGGTCCTCGGCGATTACGACCCGGCGGATTACGAGCAGTTCCGGGAGTGGGCGACGGCGGTGGACGGGACCCGGGTACCGATCTCCATCGTGCGCCGGGTCGGTGTCGAGGGGCCCGGGCCGCTCCACCTCTACGGGTACGGCTCGTACGAGGCCAGCATGGACCCGTCCTTCTCGATCGCGAGACTGTCGATGCTCGACCGCGGCGTGACCTTCGCGATCGCCCATGTGCGCGGCGGCGGTGAACTCGGGCGCCACTGGTACGAGGACGGCAAGAAGCTCCACAAGCAGAACAGCTTCAGCGACTTCGTCGACGTGGCCGACCACCTCATCCGCGAGGGCTGGACGACGCCGGCCCGCCTCGTCGCCGAGGGCGGCAGCGCAGGCGGCCTCCTCATGGGCGCCGTGGCGAACCGTGCTCCCGACCGCTTCGCGGGCATCCTCGCCGGCGTCCCGTTCGTCGACGCGCTGACGAGCATCCTCGACCCGTCGCTCCCCCTCACGGTCATCGAATGGGACGAGTGGGGCGATCCGCTCCACGACCCCGAGGTCTACGCGTACATGAAGGCCTACAGTCCCTACGAGAACGTCGACCCGGAGAAGCGCTACCCGCGCATCCTCGCGACGACGAGTCTCAACGACACGCGCGTCCTGTACGTGGAACCCGCGAAGTGGGTGGCCCGCCTGCGGGACGCCGGAGCGCCGGCACTGATGAAGATCGAGATGAGCGCCGGGCACGGTGGGGTGAGCGGTCGGTACAACGCGTGGCGCGAGCGCGCCGAGGAGCTCGCCTGGCTGCTCGACGTGCTCGGACTCACGGACACCGATCCGGCCTGATCCGAAGCGACGACGCCCCTGCTCCGTCCGGGGCAGGGGCGTCGTCGGTGCGGCGGGTGTCTAGCCGAAGAGGATCGCCGCTTCGTCGTAGCGCTCCTGCGGCACGGTCTTCAGCTTGCCGAGCGCCTCTTCGAAGCGGCAGTTGACGAGTTCGGTGCCTCGGAGGGCGATCATCGTGCCCCAATCGCCGGCCATGACGGAGTCGATGGCGGCCATGCCGAGACGGGTGGCGAGCACGCGGTCGTAGGCGCTCGGGACGCCACCGCGCTGCAGGTGGCCGAGCACGGTCGCGCGCGACTCGATGCCCGTCCGGCGCTCGATCTCGGGTGCCAGCACGTCGGCGATGCCACCGAGACGGGGACGGTTGAACGCGTCGAGTCCTTTCTCGGAGTGCGCGGTCTCCATGGTGTCGAGCGTGAACCCCTCGGACACGACGATGATCGGGGCTCGACCGCGCTGGTAGACGCTGTCCGCCCACTCGCAGATCTGCTCGATCGACTGCGGCTGTTCCGGGATGAGGATGGCGTGGGCACCCGCCGCCATGCCGGCGTGCAGGGCGATCCAGCCGACGTGCCGGCCCATGACCTCGATGACCATGCACCGCTTGTGCGATTCACCGGTCGTCCGGAGGCGGTCGATGGCCTCGGTCGCGATCTCGACGGCGGTGTCGAAGCCGAAGGAGTAGTCGGTGGCGTCGAGGTCGTTGTCGATCGTCTTGGGGACGCCGACGATCTTGAGGCCGGCGTCGGTCAGACGCTTCGCCGCGGCGAGCGTGCCCTCGCCGCCGATGGCGATGAGCGCGTCGATGCCGAGCCGGTCCATGGTGTGCTGGACGTTCTCCGGGCCGCCGTGGGGTCCTTCGAACGGGTTGGTCCGGCTCGTGCCGAGGATGGTGCCACCCTGCTTGGCGAGACCGCGCACACTGTGGCGGTCGAGCGGCATCGTCAGGCCCTCGACGACTCCTCGCCACCCGTCGCGGATGCCGATGAACTCCTGGTTGTGGATCTTCGTCCCCTTGAGGACCGCTCCTCGGATGACCGCGTTCAGGCCGGGGCAGTCGCCGCCGCTCGTGAGCACACCAATTCTCATATCAACAGTCCTCATGGGGATCGGGGCACCTCAGGTGCCGGGAGTCATCCCCGACAATACCGTCTCGCCGACGGTGCTTCATCCGGCGCCGGTGGTCCTCCGGCCCAGAGGGTCGGTGCCTCGTCCACCGGGGTTAGGCTGCTGGGATGAGTGCCGACGACTACCTGCCCGCCGATGGCGGCATCACGATGTTCTCCACGACCTGGTGCGGGTACTGCGCCCGACTGAAGCACCAGCTGTCCGCAGCCGGCATCCCGTTCACCGAGGTCGACATCGAGCAGGTCCCGGGGACCGCCGACCTCGTCGCCTCGCTGAACGGCGGCAACCAGACGGTCCCGACGGTGATCTTCCCCGACCGCTCGACCGCGACGAACCCGTCGCTCGCGCAGGTGAAGGCGGCTCTCGGCGTCTGACCCGCCGACGACGTCCGGCCGGGCGACCCGTGGTCATCCGGCCGGACGTATCGGTCGTCAGGCCCCGAGCGCCTCGCGGAGCAGGTGGACGAGGGCGTTCAGCTGCACCGAGTCGACCGATGCGACGTCCTGGTCGCTGCCGTCGAGCGCGCGAGCGGCCAGGCCCTGCTTGCTGTCGATGAGTTCCGCGACCTTCGCGTCGATCGTGTGCGCGGCGATGATCCGCCAGGCGGTGACCGGCTCCTCCTGACCGATGCGGTGCACGCGGTCGATCGCCTGGGTCTGCTCGGCGGCCGTCCAGGACAACTCGGCGAGCACGACGTTCGACGCGGCCTGCAGGTTGACGCCGACGCCGGCGGCGGTGAGCGAACAGACCGCGACTGCGACCTCCGGATCGGTGTTGAAGGCGTCGATCGCGGCCTGACGCGCCTGCGCGGTCTGGTCGCCGCGGAGCGACACCGTCTTCAAGCCGCGACCCGCGAACAGCTGCTCGGCCGCGTTCATGACGTCGATGTGCTTCGCGAAGAACACGACCTTGCCCACGGACCTCGCGAGCTGCGCCGTGTAGTCGGCGGCGAGGACGGCCTTGGCCTGGCCGATCTTGCGGATCATGGTGAACACGTTCTCCGTGCCACCGGCGGCCTTGGACTCGTCGAGCTCGGCCTGGGCGACCATGCGCATGAGGTCGGTGTTCGGCTCGTGCAGCGCGTCGACGCGCTCACCACGCGACTCCAGCACCCGCACGTAGCGGGACTTGAGCCGTTGCCCGAGCTCGGCCTCGGCGTCGCGGATGGACCGGATCGCCTCGTCGTCGAGCTCGACCGGGAGGTCGGCGACGCGCTTGGCGGGCAGGTCCTTGGCGACGTCGAGCTTCTTGCGGCGCACGATGCCCATGTCGATGACGGCGGACCGCGCGGCGGCGTAGAAGGCGTGCTCGGCGGGGGTCAGACCGGTGTCCTCGAGCCGCTCCATGAGTTCGGCGGTCGGCTTGCCGTCCTTGATCCAGCCGAGGAACTGCCAGATGGCGTTGAAGTCCTCGACGTCGTTGATCAGCGGCGTGCCGGTGAGCGCGAGCAGCAGCGGGTCCTGGCCGGGCGTCGCCTTCCGGATCCGGTTCGCGAGTGACAGCACGTGCTGCGAGCGCTGGGAGTGGAGGTTCTTGATGAAGTGCGCCTCGTCGACCACCATGCCGCGGAAGCCGAGCGTCCCGAGCCAGGCGAGGTGGCGGTCGAGGACCTCGTAGTTCACGATGATGACGTCGGCGAAGGCGTCGAGCGCCTGGCCGTCGCCGTGGATGACCGTGGCGCGTCGGTGCGGCGTCCAGCGCTCGACCTCGCGCGCCCAGTTCATCTTGACGACGTTCGGGACGATCACGAGGAGCGGGTACGCCTCGGCGACCGAGGCGGCGAGGACCGACTGTGCGGTCTTGCCGAGGCCAGGCTCGTCGGCGAGCAGGAACGAACGGTGTCCTTCACGGACACTCTCGACGAAGCGCGCCTGGTGCTTCATGATCTCGAGGCCGCGCGGCGAGAGCCGGTCGAGCTTCGGGGCCTCGGGCAGGTCCATCGAGGCCGCTCCCCCGCCGGAACCGAGCTCGAACGCCTTGTACAGGGGGCCCATGAGCTCCCAGCTGTCGAGTCGTCGACGGACGGTCGGCTGCGGTGCCGCCTGGCTGAAGTCCGGGGCGAGGAACGGATTGGCCAACTGACGTGCCTTGACCGACTGCGGGATGACCTGCTTCTCGGCGAGCTCGGCCGGGACGACGGACTCCACGACGGGCTTCTCGACGGTGATGATGAGTTCGTCGGCGCTGAGTTCGGCGCCCGACTCGAGGAGCCAGTCGCGCCGGAGCCGCTGCGCGACCGGGCTCGTCGCTGCGTCGGCCTCGAGGAGCTGGATGAGCGAGGTGTCGCGCGCCGCCGTCTTGGCGAGGATGGTCGCCACACCGTCGAGGCGCTTCAGGAGCTCGGCCCGCGTGGCGTCACTGTACGTCGTGTCGGCCTTGACCCTGGCACGTTCCTCGCGGACGAGGAAGGCGATGACCTGGTACTTGGTCCGGTTGGTCGGCCCGACCTTGCCCTTCTGCGCCTTCGCCTCGACCTCGCGCACCTTGCGGGCGAGGATGGGGATGATCGGCGCGTCGTCGTCGTGACGCGACGAGGACCCTCTGGGGTTCGAGCGGCCAGATGAACGGGTGCTGGAACGCCCCTGGGAACGGCGTTGCTGGCCGGTGTGCGGCATGCTCCTCCTGAGCAGTCGAAGAGCCTCATCGGCCGAGGGGCCGGAAGAGACGGGCGCCGGGCCCGACTGGTCGTCGTGGAGCAACAGAGCGTTGCACGAGACGGACACGGGCGCCCGACGGGCGTGTGCCCAGTCTACGCCATCGGCCGCATCGGCCGCGAGCGCTCAGTCCGGCGCGCTGTCGACGAGCCCGAACCGCTCCAGTTCGGCGTCGTCGAGCATGCGCGAGCGGATGAGGAAGCGCTGTCCCGTCGGGGCTTCGACGCTGAACCCGCTCCCCCGCCCCTGGACGACGTCGATCGTCAGGTGCGTGTACTTCCAGTACTCGAACTGGGAACGCGACATGTAGACCTCGACGGGCGCGTCGAGCCCGGGCACGTCGAGCGTGTCGAGGAGCACGTCGACCGCGCCCGTACGGAACATCCCGACGGGGTAGCACATGGGCGAACTCCCGTCGCAGCAGCCGCCGGACTGATGGAACATGAGCGGTCCGTGCAGCGCGGTCATCTCCCGCACCAGTGCGGCCGCAGCGTCGGTGACGTCGACCCGTCCGGTCATGGTGTCCTCCTTCGTCGTGTCGTGTGCCCGGCCCTGCCCCTCCGCCGGACCCCGAGCCTGTCGATGGGCGCCCTTCGACAAGCTCAGGGACCGGATGGGGCTCAGGGACCGGGGACGGCGATCAGAAGAAGCCCATCGGGCCCTCCGCGTAGCTCACGAGCAGGTTCTTCGTCTGCTGGTAGTGGTCGAGCATCATCTTGTGGTTCTCCCGGCCGATGCCCGACTGCTTGTACCCGCCGAACGCCGCGTGCGCCGGGTACTGGTGGTAGGTGTTCGACCAGACGCGTCCCGCCTCGATCGCCCGCCCGGCCCGGTACAGCGTCGTCGCCTCACGGCTCCACACCCCGGCGCCGAGGCCGTAGAGGGTGTCGTTCGCGATGGAGATCGCCTCGTCGTAGTCCGCGAAGCTCGTGAGCGCGAGCACGGGCCCGAAGATCTCCTCCTGGAAGATCCGCATGTCGTTCGTCCCCTCGAAGACGGTCGGCTGGACGTAGAACCCGCCGCTCAACTCACCGCCGAGGTCGGCTCGCTCGCCGCCGATGAGCAGCTTCGCGCCGCCCTGTTTGCCGATGTCCATGTAGGAGAGGATCTTCTCGAGCTGGTCGTTCGACGCCTGGGCACCGATCATCGTGTCCGTGTCGAGCGGGTTGCCCTGCTTGATCCTGCCGATGCGGGTCAGCGCGTCGCCCACGAAGCCGTCGTAGATGGACCGTTGGACGAGAGCCCGACTCGGGCAGGTGCAGACCTCGCCCTGGTTCAGGGCGAACATGCTGAATCCCTCCTGCGCCTTCTCGTAGTACTGGTCGTGCTCGCGCGCCACGTCCTCGAAGAACACGTTCGGGCTCTTGCCGCCGAGCTCCAGCGTCACCGGGATGAGGTTCTCGCTCGCGTACTGCATGATCAGGCGCCCGGTCGTCGTCTCGCCGGTGAACGCGATCTTCCGGATCCGCGGGTGGGAGGCCAGTGGGGCCCCGGCCTCGATGCCGAAGCCGTTGACGACGTTGAGCACGCCGGCCGGCAGCAGATCCTTCACGAGGTCGACGATGAGGTGGATCGACGCCGGGGTCTGCTCGGCCGGCTTCAGCACGACGCAGTTGCCTGCGGCGAGCGCCGGTGCGAGCTTCCACACGGCCATGAGGATCGGGAAGTTCCAGGGGATGATCTGTCCGACGACGCCGAGCGGTTCGTGGAAGTGGTAGGCGACCGTGTCGTGGTCGAGTTCCGAGATGCCGCCCTCCTGGGCGCGGATCGCCCCCGCGAAGTAGCGGAAGTGGTCGATGGCCAAGGGGATGTCGGCGGCCAGGGTCTCGCGGACCGGCTTGCCGTTCTCCCAGCTCTCGGCGACGGCGATCTCCTCGAGGTGTTCCTCCATGCGGTCGGCGATGCGGCCCAGGATCACCGCGCGCTCGGCGACGCTCGTCTTCGACCAGGCGGGGAACGCCTTCCATCCCGCCTCGACCGCTCGGTCCACGTCGGCCGCGGTGCCTCGGGCGATCTCGGTGAACACGGCTCCGGTGACCGGGGTCTGGTTCTCGAAGTACTGGCCGTTCGCGGGCGGGACGTACTCGCCCCCGATGAAGTGGTCGTAGCGGGGGGCGTAGCTGAACACGGCACCTTCGGTACCCGGGTTGGCGTAGACGGTCATGTCACTCCTTGTCGACGACGTTGTCGGTGTCGCACCGCTCAGGTGCGTGCCGTCGACGCTAGTCGGCGGGAGGTTGCAGGAGGTTGCGCCGCGGACCGCGGACCGGATCGGCCGTCAGGACGCCGAGAGCTCGGCGTCGATCGCCTCGATGCGGGCGACGAGGCCGGCGCGCTTCGGTGACCGCGGCGGCAGCAGTCGGAGGCAGGCGTGCAGGACCTCGACGTCGTCGGGCGCGGCCGCGGTCCGGATGTAGTCGTGCAGCAGGTCCGCCGAGGCGTCGGTCAGCATCGCCTCGCGAAGGCGCGTCGCGACCCGCTCGCGGAGGTCGACGACACCGGGGGCGGTGGAGTCCGGCAGGAGCGGACCCGGGTACGCGGCGAGTGCTGCGCGGTGGGCGCCGCGGTCGAGGAGGGACAACACCTGGTGGGCGTCGAGCTGGAGCGGGGTGGTGAGCCGGTACGGCCGCGAGACCGGCACGAGTGTCGGCGCGGTCCCGCCGAGCACCTTCCGCAGCCGGACGAGCTCCGCCCGGAGGGTGACCGCCGCCTCGTCCCCGTCGTAGAGCAGCCCGGCGAGCGCGTCGGCGCTGAGGCCCTGGTGGTGCCAGGCCAGCAGCGTCAGGATCTCGGCGTGCCGTCGGCTGAGCTCGGTCGGGCGGCTCGCCCCGTGTCCGATCAGCAGGCCGGTGTCACGACCGAGCACCTGCAGGCCGGGCCGCACCGCGGTCGTCCGGCGGGGCGCGTCCGTGTGTGCTCGACCGGCGAACCGACGGTCGGCGACCGCGCGCAGCCGCTGCACCATGATCTCGGACTCGACGGCGGCCGCGGTCGCCTCCATCAGTGGCAGCGCATGCGAGGCGACCGCCTGCGGGCCACCGGTGATGTCGATCACGCCGATGATCTGCCGGGTCTCGGGATCGTGCACCGGGACCGCCGTGCAGCTCCACGGGTGCACGAGGCGGTTGAAGTGCTCGGCCGCGTGGATCTGGATGCCGTGGTCGAGTTCGAGCGCGGTGCCCGGGGCGCTCGTCCCCACCTCCCGCTCCGACCACCCGGCACCCTCGACGAAGAGCATGCCCTCCGCCCGTCGCCGCAGATGACGGTCGCCGTCCACCCAGAGCAGTCTGCCCATGGCGTCGCCCACCGCGACGAGCATGCCGGAGTCGTCGTCCGCGTCGTTGACCAGCAGCTTGGTGATGACCGGGAGGACGCCGGCGAGCGGGTGCCCGAGCCGGTGGTCGCGCAACTCGTCCTCGTCGAAGGCGAGCTCCGGCATGAGGTTGTCCGGGTCGAGGTGACGGCCCATCGACCGTTCCCACGACTCGCGGACGAGCCGTCGGACGAGTCCGCGTTGCGCTTCGGCACGCGCCGGGGCCGCCAGCCACGGACTGGACACCTCACCACCACCCATCCACGTCGACCGGTTCTGCGGACAGTGTATCCGCCACAGCCCGTCGGTCGACGGGTAACCTCAGGCGGCCGGACGGAACCGGCGGAGGCGCAGGCTGTTGAGCACGACGAACACGCTGGAGAACGCCATCGCCGCACCCGCGATCATCGGGTTGAGGAGCCCGAGCGCGGCGAGCGGGATCGCCGCCACGTTGTACGCGAACGCCCAGAACAGGTTGCCACGGATGATCCCGAGCGTCCGTCGGGAGAGCCGCACGGCGTCGATCGCTGTAGCGAGGGAACCGGAGACGATGCTGAGGTCGGCTGCACCCTTGGCCGCATCCGTGCCCGTCCCCATGGCGATCCCGAGATCGGCCGTGGCGATCGCCGCGGCGTCGTTCACCCCGTCGCCGACCATGGCGACGCGGTGACCGGCCGACTGAAGCCGTTCGACGGCGGCGACCTTGTCGGCGGGGCTCGCGTCGGCGATCACCTCGGTGATCCCGACCTCGGCCGCGACCCGCGCTGCAACGGCCGCGTTGTCGCCGGTGAGGAGCACGGGTGTCATACCCAGGGACACGGCGCGTCCGATGGCGGCGCGGGCCTCCGGCTTCACCGTGTCGGCGACCTCGACGACGCCGCGGACCTCGCCGTCCCAGGCGACGACCACCACGGTACTCGCACGCTCCGCGGCTGCAGCCAGGGCGCTCGCCGCGTCCGGTCCGATGCGGAAGCCCTGGTCCTCCGCGAAGGCGGGACGTCCGGCCAGCACGGTTCCGCCGTCGATCGTGCCGGTGACGCCGAGACCCTCGAGGCTCGCGAAGTCCGAGACCACCGGACGCGGTGCGTCGCGGCGGGTCGCTTCCGCGACGATCGCCTCGGCGATGGGGTGCTCGGAGGCCGCCTCGAGCGCCGCGCCGAGGGCGAGCACCTCGTCCGTCGCACCGGCCGCCCAGACCTCCGTGACGCTCATCCGCCCGGACGTGACGGTCCCCGTCTTGTCGAGCAGGATGCGGTCGATCCCGCTCGCCTGCTCGAGCGCCTCCGGTCCGGCGATGAGGATGCCGAGCTGCGCACCGCGTCCCGTCCCGACGAGGAGGGCCACCGGGGTCGCGAGCCCCAGTGCGCACGGGCAGGCGATGATGAGGACGGCGACCGCGGCGGTGAACGCCGCTTCCATGGTCGAGCCGGTGAGCGCCCACACGATGGCGGTGCCGAGGGCGATCACCAGCACGACCGGGACGAACACGCTCGAGACGCGGTCGGCGAGCCGTTGGACCCGGCTCTTCCCGAGCTGTGCCGCCTCGACCGCCTGAGCCATACGCGCCAGCTGCGTCTCGGCGCCGACGGCCGTCGCCCGCACCACGAGACTGCCGCCGCGCGCGATCGTGCCACCGATGACCCGCGAGCCGGCTACGAGCTCGACCGGGACGGACTCCCCCGTCACAAGACTCTCGTCGACACTCGCCGCCCCCTCGACGACGACCCCGTCGGTGGCGACGGACTCACCGGGACGCACGAGGAAGTGGTCTCCGACGAGCAGCTGCTCGATCGGGATCCGTTCCTCGGTGCGGGTGGGCGCCATGAGGTCGGTGGGGTCCGGCGCACGATGCCGGAGCACGGAGACCTCCGAGGCGCCCAGCGTCATGAGGTCGCGGAGTGCCTCGCCGGCGGCACGCTTCGACCGCTGCTCGATGAGGCGACCGGCGAGCAGGAAGACGGTCACGCCGGCGGCCACCTCGAGATACAGCGCGCTTGAGGGGTCGGCGTCGGGTGCGAAGAAGGTGAACTCGTGCCGCATGCCCGTCATCCCGGCCATGCCGAAGAAGAGCGCCCAGACGGACCACAGGTACGCTGCCCCCGTCCCGAGCGTGATGAGGGTGTCCATCGTCACCGAGCCGTGCCGCAGCGTCGCGAACGTCGCCCGGTGGAACGGGTACCCGCCCCAGAAGACGACCGGCGTCGCGAGGGTCAGCGAGAGCCACTGCCAGTGGTCGAACTGCCAGGCGGGGATCATCGCGAGCAGCACGACGGGCAGCGCCAGCACCGCGCTGACGACGAGGCGGGTGCGGAGCGTCGTCACGGTCGCCGAGGGGTCGGGCGTCGTTCCCGACGACGGAGTCTGCTCCCGGTTCACTGCGGCGCGTTCGTCAGCGGGCGGACGCACCGTCGCCGTGTAGCCGGCCTTCGAGACGGCCGCGATCAGCTCGTCCGCGGTGACGGTGGAGGGTGCGGTCACCGTCGCCCGTTCGGTCGCGAGGTTGACCTGCGCCTCGACACCGTCGAGCGCGGTCAGCCGCTTCTCGACGCGTGCCACGCAACTCGCGCAGGTCATGCCCTCGATGTCGAGGTCGAGCTGGATGAGTGGCGCGCTCATCAGCGACGACCCACGAGCGTGTAGCCGGCTTCCTGGACGCCGGCACCGATGGCGGCCTCGTCCGTCGAGGAGGTACCCGAGACCGTGACCGTCCCCGCGTCGAGATCCACGGCGACCCCGTCCACGCCGGAGAGCGCGGAGAGCTCGGTCGTGACAGCGGACACGCAGTGCGCGCAGGTCATGCCGTCGACGCGGTAGGTGGTGGTTGCGGTGGTCTCGGACATGCGTCCTCCTCAGTGGATCGGAGCCTTCACTATACCCCCAGGGGGTACCCCCTGCAACCGTCCGCGGGACGCGATCGCCTGATCAGCCGAGCAGGCCGAGCGCCCGCACCGCCGCCCGCTCCTCCTCGAGTTCCACCACGGAAGCGTCGATGCGCCGCTGCCAGACGGGCGCGATGTCGAGCCCCTCGACCACCTCCCAGCGTCCGTCGACCGAGCGGGCCGGGAACGAACTCACGAGCCCCTCCGGTACGCCGTACCAGCCCTCCGAGGGGAGCGCCACGGAGGTCCAGCGCTCCGGCCGGCCCGGGGTCGCCGTGCCGTTCACCCAGTCGTGCACGTGGTCGATGGCGGCGGCAGCGGCCGAGGCGGCGGACGACGACCCCCGCACCGCGATGATCTCCGCCCCGCGCTTCGCCACCCGTGGGATGAACTCGTCGGCGATCCATTCCTCGTCGACGAGTTCGAGGGCAGGACGACCACCGACCGTCGCGTGGGAGAGGTCCGGCACCTGCGTCGCCGAGTGGTTGCCCCAGATCACGACGCCGTCGATCTCGGACACGGGTGCGCCGGTCTTGGCGGCCAACTGCGCGACGGCACGGTTGTGGTCGAGTCGGGTCAGGGCGGTGAACCGTCCGGCCGGCACCCCGGCGGCGGCCGACTGGGCGATGAGTGCGTTCGTGTTGGCCGGGTTGCCGACCACCAGGACGCGCACGTCGTCGGACGCACCGGCTCCGATCGCCGCGCCCTGTGGTGCGAAGATCCCGCCGTTGGCCGCGAGCAGGTCGCCTCGTTCCATCCCAGGACCCCTGGGGCGGGCTCCCACGAGGAGAGCGACATTCACCCCCTCGAATGCGCGCGACGCCTCCGTAGTCGTCTCGACACCGGCCAGCAGCGGGAAGGCACCGTCCTGCAGCTCGAGTGCAGTCCCTTCGGCCGCTCCGAGCCCCTGCGGAATCTCCAACAGGCGCAGGAGCACAGGGCGGTCCGGCCCCAGCAGCTGACCGGACGCGATGCGGAAGAGCAGGGAGTAGCCGATCTGGCCTCCGGCTCCAGTGACGGTGACGACGGTGGGTTCGCTCATACACCCACGCTACTCCGCGGCCTCCGGGGTGGGTCGCGAGGCCTGCATGTCCGCCTCGGCGGAGTCGACCGCCTCGTGCTCCTCCGGGGACACCGGCCCCACCCGGCTCTTGCGTTGGGCCGAGGACTCGGACGGCAGCGCGACGGCCGCCTCCGTGATGCGGTTCGCCATCCCGTTGAAGATGATCCCGTGGAACGGCAGGATCGCGAACCAGTAGAGGCGTCCGCCGAGCCCCTTCGGGAAGAAGACGGCGCGCTGCCGGTAGACCGAGCCGTCGCCGACCGGGGTCGCGCTCATCTCCAGCCACGCGAGACCGGGCACGCGCATCTCGGCGCGCAGGCGAAGCATCCGACCACGTTCGAGGTACTCCACCCGCCAGAAGTCGAGGGCGTCCCCCACGCTGAGATGCTGCGGATCGTCGCGACCACGTCGGAGGCCGACACCACCGACGAGCTTGTCCATCCAGCCACGGATCGCCCACGCCAGCGGGAAGGAGTACCACCCGTTCTCGCCGCCGATGGACTCGATCACCGAGAAGAGCCGGTCGGCGCTCGCGGAGGTCTTCCGTTCCTTGAGATCGATGTAGACGGTGTGTCCGGCCCAGTCGGGGTCGCTCGGCAGCGGGTCGCTCGGCGCGCCGTCCACGGTCGCGTTCCGCCAGGAGGTCTCGACCTCACCGTCCCGCATGCGCTGCAGTGCGAGGCGCACCGCGCGTCGGTACCCCGTCAGACCGCCCTCCGGCGGCGGGATGACCGCGTCGATGTCGTGATCGCCCATGACGCAGTCGACGAGCAGCGACTCGATGATCGGCGACGCGAGCCGGCGCGGGATCGGCGTCACGAGGTTCACCCACTGCGAGGCCAACCACGGGGTGAGGACCGGGAGCGGCGCGATCGGGCGCTGCGAGAGGCCGGCCTCGACCGCGTAGCCGTTCATCATCTGTCCGTATCGGAGGACGTCGGGGCCACCGATGTCGAAGGCGCGGTTCACGTCGCGGTCGACCTCGGCGCCCGCGAGCAGGTAGTGCAGGACGTCACGGACCGCGATCGGCTGGATGAAGTTCCGGACCCAGCGCGGCGCCGGCATGTACGGCAGGATGTCCGTGAGATGGCGGATCATCTCGAACGAGGTCGATCCGGAGCCGATGACCACACCGGCCTGCAGGACGATCGTCGGGACGCCCGAGGCGAGCAGGATCCGCCCGACCTCGGTGCGGGACCGCAGGTGCTTCGACAGCTCGACGCCCTCGGGGTGCAGGCCACCGAGGTAGACGATGCGCGAGACCCCGGCCGCCGCAGCGCCGGCGGCGACGTGCTCGGCGGCGGCGAGCTCCGTCTGCTCGAAGTCGCCCTTGCCGCCCATGGAGTGCACGAGGTAGTAGACGACGTCGACGTCCTCGCAGGCCGACGCGACCCGCGCGGCGTCCCCGAGATCACCCTCGACGACCTCCACCTGCTCGCGCCAGGGCACGTCGGTGAGCTTCTGCGGCGAGCGCACGAGCACCCGCACCGTGTACCCGGCCTCCAGCAACCGCGGCACGAGCCGCCCGCCGATGTAGCCGGTGGCACCCGTGACGAGTACGCGCTTCGGAGTCGATGATTCGGTCATGGATGCAACGTTACGACCCGTCGACGACAGCGGCGCCCGGCTGTACAGCCGGGCGCCGCTGTGCAAGCACCACGCGGGTGCCACGAGTCGCTAGAGGAGCGCCTTCGTGTGCCAGACGGTCTTCACCTCGGTGAACGCGGTGATGCGGTCGAGGCTCGCCGGAACCGGACCGCTGGCACCGCTCGGACGGACCACGCGCTTGAGCGTCTCGGCCGCGAGGACCTCGAGCTCGACCCAGTCGAGTGCTGCGGCGCCGGCGAGGTCGATCGCGTTGACGTCGGCGTGCGATGCGAGCCACGGGGCCATCTCGGCCGGCGATCCGGTCAGCACGTTCACGACGCCGCCGGGGACGTCACTCGTGGCGAGCACCTCGGCGAGGCTGATCGAGGAGAGCGGCAGGCGCTCGCTCGCGATCACGACGACCGTGTTCCCCGCGACCAGCGCTGGAGCGACGACGCTCACGAATCCGAGGAGCGACGAGTCCTGCGGCGCGATGAGCGCGACGACGCCCGTCGGCTCCGGAACCGAGAGGTTGAAGTACGGACCGGAGACGGGGTTCGCTCCCCCGACCACCTGGACGTACTTGTCCGCCCAGCCCGCGTACCAGACCCAGAGGTCGATGGCCTCGTCGACCTGTGCCGCGGCCTTCGCCTGCGAGACGCCCTCGGCCTGGACGATCTCTTCGATGAACTGCGCCCGCCGACCCTCGAGCAGCTCGGCGATGCGGTAGAGCACCTGGCCACGGTTGTAGGCGGTGGCACCCGACCAACCGGCGAGTGCCGATCGTGCGGCGACGACCGCGTCGCGGGCGTCCTTCCGCGAGGCGAGCGATGCGTTCGCGAGGAACTCCCCCTTGGCGTTCGTCACCTCGTATGTCCTTCCGGATTCGCTGCGTGGGAACTTGCCGCCGATGGCGAGCTTGTAGGTCTTCGGGATGGTGAGCCGGCTCATCGCTGCTCCTCCTTCGTGGTGCTCGTGGACGGCGCGACGGTGGCGGCGGCCGGTGATCCGGCCGGCGCGAGGTAGGCACCGAGCCCGTGGCGACCACCCTCGCGGCCGTACCCCGACTCCTGGTATCCGCCGAACGGGCTGGCCGGATCGAACCGGTTGAAGGTGTTCGCCCAGATGACGCCGGCGCGGAGCTTGTCCGCGACCGCGAGGATCCGGCTGCCCTTGTCGCTCCAGATACCCGCGGAGAGACCGTACGGGGTGTTGTTCGCCTTCGCGATGGCCTCCGCGGGCGTCCGGAAGGACATGACCGAGAGGACCGGACCGAAGATCTCCTCGCGGGCGATCCGGTGACTGGTGGACACGTTCGTGAAGATCGTCGGCGCGAACCAGAACCCGTTCTCGGGCAGCTCGCAGTCCGGGCTCCACCGTTCGGCGCCTTCGAGCTCGCCGATGTCCGAGAGTTCGCGGATGCGGGCCAACTGCTCGGCCGAGTTGATCGCGCCGACGTCCGTGTTCTTGTCGAGCGGGTCGCCGACGCGCAGCGTCTGCAGACGGCTCTTCAAGCGGTCGACGACTTCGTCGTGGATGCTCTCCTGGACGAGGAGCCGGGATCCGGCGCAGCAGACGTGACCCTGGTTGAAGAAGATGCCGTTGACGATGCCTTCGATGGCCTGGTCGATCGGGGCGTCGTCGAACACCATGTTCGCGGCCTTGCCACCGAGCTCGAGCGTCAGGCGCTTGTCGCTGCCGGCGATGGTCTTCGCGATCTCACGCCCGACGGCGGTCGACCCGGTGAAGGCGACCTTGTCGACGTCGGGGTGGCGCACGATCGCCGCCCCGGTCGCTCCGGCACCCGTGACGATGTTCACGACACCGGCCGGCAGCTCGGCCTGCTGGAGGATCTCGGCGAAGATGAGCGCCGTGAGCGGCGTGGTCTCGGCCGGCTTGATGACGACCGTGTTGCCGGCGGCGAGCGCCGGTGCGACCTTCCACGCGAGCATGAGGAGCGGGAAGTTCCACGGGATGACCTGCCCGGCCACGCCGAGGGCGCGCGGGTTCGCACCGAGGCCCGCGTAGTCGAGCTTGTCGGCCCAACCCGCGTAGTAGAAGAACCAGGCGGCGACGAGTGGGACGTCGACGTCGCGGGACTCCTTGATCGGCTTGCCGTTGTCGAGGCTCTCCGCCACGGCGAGCTCGCGGGCGCGCTCCTGCACGAGGCGCGCGATGCGGAAGAGATACTTGCCGCGGTCGGCGCCCGACAGCTTCGACCACACCCGGTCGTAGGCACGCCGCGCGGCGGTGACGGCGCGATCGACGTCGGCGTCACTCGCCGCGGAGATCGTCGCGATCGACTGCTCGGTGCTCGGCGAGATCGTCTGGAAGGAGCCACCCGTGCCCTCGGTGAACTCGCCGTCGATGAAGAGGCCGTATTCGGAACGGAGGTGGAGGACGGAGGTCGACTCCGGGGCTGGTGCGTATTCGAGGAAGCTCATGATGTCCTAGTCGATGGTGACGTAGTCGGGGCCGGAGTAGTGGCCGGTGGTGAGTTTCTGACGCTGCAGGAGCACGTCGTTGAGGAGGCTCGAGGCACCGAAGCGGAACAGGTGCGGCTGGAGCCACTCCTCGCCGACCGTCTCGGCGACGGTCACGAGGTACTTGATCGCGTCCTTCGAGGAACGGATGCCGCCGGCGGGCTTCACACCGATCTGCTCTCCGGTGAGGCGGTGCCAGTCCCGGACGACCTCGAGCATGAGGAGGGTGACCGGGAGGGTCGCGGCGGGCGCGACCTTGCCGGTGGACGTCTTGATGAAGTCGCCGCCCGCGAGGATGGCGAGCCACGAGGCGCGCTTCACGTTGTCGTAGGTGTTCAGCTCGCCGGTCTCGAGGATGACCTTGAGGTGGGCCGAGGAGCCGTCGCTGCGTCGGCAGGCCTCCTTGACCGCGACGATCTCGTCGAAGACCTGGCCGTACCGGCCGGAGAGGAACGCACCCCGGTCGATGACCATGTCGATCTCGTCCGCTCCGGCGTCGACGGCGTCGGCCGTGTCCGCCAGCTTGACCGCGAGGGAGGCGCGTCCGCTCGGGAAGGCCGTCGCGACCGCCGCGACGTTGATCCCGCCGGCGTCGTGTCCCGCACCCGGCTGCGTGTGCGCCGCGCCGAGCGCCTCGACGGCGTACGGCACCATGTCGCCGTAGACGCAGACCGCGGCGACGCGCGGGGTGGACGGATCCCCGGCGTCCGGGGTGATCGCCTTGGCCACGAGGGAGCGCACCTTGCCGGGGGTGTCGGCGCCCTCGAGGGTGGTGAGGTCGATGAGTTCGATGATGCGGTCGAGGGCCCAGGCCTTCGACGTCGTCTTGATCGAGCGCGTTCCGAGATCCGCTGCGCGCTGTTCGAGCCCGACGGCGTCGACGCCCGCGAGGCCGTCGAGGTAGCGTCTGAGGCTGGCATCGGTGACGGGGCCGTCGACGAGTTCGAGCGCCGTCGGCTTCGCCACGAGGTCGCCTGGTGGTGTGGTCATGGTGCGTTCCTTCCGAGCAGTTCCTGCTCCGGGGTGTGCTGCTTCGCGGATGATGGTTCGTGGTCGGCGAGGAGTGCCGTCGCGGTCGCCTCGTCGGTGACGAGCACGGTGCAGAGGCCGCTGCTGACGACGGCTCTCGCGACGGCGTGCTTCTGCGCTCCGGCGATGACCGCGATGCTGCGACCGGCACGCCGGAGCGCTTCGAGTCCGAGCCCGACCGTGCGCTCGTCGAGTGTGGGGTCGACGATCATGCCCTCGGCGTCGATGTAGCGCCCGACGACGTCGCCGACGGCACCGCGTGCGACCAGGACGTCGACGTCCGCGGCCGTGAGGTACCCGCTGTGGACGAGGGCGGAGTCGGGCCCGGCCACGCCGGCACCGTACAGGTAGGTGTCGGCCGCTGCGGCCGTGCGGAGCACCTCCGCGACCGTGCGGTCCGACTCGATGCTCAGCTTCGTCTCCAGGCGCTCGAAGATCGCCGGGCTCGGGAGCAGGGTGACGTCGCCACGGCCCTTCTCGGCGATCCGTGCAGCCGTGGCGGCCGCAGTGCCGACACGCTGGTTGAGACTCACGCCGCCGTTGATCTGCACGACGGAGAGCCCCGTCGCCCAGCCGTCGGACAGGTGGTCGGCGATGTCACGCAGCGTCCTCCCCCAGCTCACACCGAGCGTCCGCGGCACCGGTCGCATGGCGCCGAGGTAGTCGGCCGCCGCGCGCGCGACGCGTTCGTGGAGGTCGGCACTGTCGCTCGGGCTCGGCACGACGACCGCGTCCGCGAGTCCGAAGTGCTCGCGGAGCGCCCGTTCGAGCGGGAGGCGGCGTGCGCGCGGGTGCACGATCTCGATGCGGATGTAGCCGAGTTCACGGGCCTGGGCGAGGAGCCGACCGACCTTCCACCGCGTGATGCCGAGCAGCGCGCCGATCTCGTCCTGGGTCTTCGTCTCGTCGTAGTACAGCTCCGCGGCGCGCACCGCGAGCAGCTCGTCGCTTTCGATCACCTCGGGCCTCCTCCGGATCGTCTCCAGCCTAGGACGCCACCACCACCCGGACAACGCCTGTTGGCGCCCTTGCTCAGATGAGCAAGGGTCGGTGCGCGGATGCGCATCGCCGCTGGGCGCCGTCGGGAGGACCAGACCGGTCAGCGACCGCGAGCTGCGAGGTCCGCCTCGATCGTCGTCGGTCGGCCGGTGATGCGGCCGGCGATGGCGCACAGCGCGCCCGTGGCAAGCAGGAGCAGCAACGGGACGGTCCACGATCCGGTCACGGCGTGCAGCAGGCTCACGACCAGGGGGCCGAGTGCACCGAGGGTGTACCCGACACTCTGCACGAAACCGCTCAGGGCGACCGCGCCCTCGTGGGTCGCCGTCCGCAGGTTGATGAGGACGAGGGCGAGCGGGAACAGCAGCGGGCCGAGGCCGGCCAGCAACACCCACAGCCACGTGAGCGTCGCCGGCCACAGGAGCAGCCCGAGATAGCCGAGCACGAAACACCCGCTCGCGACGTAGACGAGGACGGCGACGTTCCGCAGCCTCGCGACGAGCATCGGGACGATCAGGCTCGCCGGGACGCCCATCGCGGAGAAGAGCGAGAGCAGCAGGCCGCCCTGGGCCGGGGTGACGCCGGCGACGTCACCGACGATGGTGGGGAGCCAGGTGAACATCGCGTAGGCGTTCAGTGAGGAGGTGGCGAACACCGCCGCGATGGCCCACGCGATCGGTGAGCGGTGGACGAGGACGCGCCCGGCGCGGGGCACCTCCTCGATCTCGGGGTCGGTCGCTGCGGTAGCCCGGGCGTCCCGACGCTCCCGCACGATGAGCGTGATCCAGGGCAGGACCGCGAGCATGGCGACGATGGACCACACGCCGAGCGACACGTGCCACCCGGCGGCGTCGGCGACCGGCACGGCGATCAGTGGCGGGATGAACGTGCTGACCGACAGGACCGTCGCGTAGAGCGAGGTGACGAGGCCGATGCGGTCAGGGAAGTACTTCTTGACGAGCGGTGGGAGCACGACGTTGCCGATGCCGATGCCGGCGAAGCAGAGCGCACTGCCGATCGCGAGGACGGCGAAGTCGGGGGCGAGCGAACGCAGGAGGTGTCCGGCCACGATCGCCCCGAGCGCGATGAGCAGCACCGGCTCGAGGTGCAGCCGACGCACGAGCCGCGGGGTGAAGACGCCGAAAAGCGCGAAGCACAGTGGCGGCAGCATCCCGAGGAGTCCCAGCCCCACCGACCCCACGCCGATGTCACCGTCGATCTCGGCGTAGATCGGCGACAGCGAGGTGACGGCCGTGCGGAGGTTCGCCGCGACGAGCACGATCCCGACGAGCGCGAGGGCCCTCCCCCGCCACAGGGGACGCGGACCCACTAGGACAGCATCCGGCGCGCGCGCTCGACGTCGTCGGTCATCTGCACGATGAGCGGCTCGATCCCGGTGAACGCGACCATGCCGCGGATCCGCTCGACGAACTGCACCTCGACCTCGTCGTCGTAGAGGTCGAGATCGGTCTCGTCGAGGACGTAGGCCTCGACCTGCTTCTGCGGGACGCCGTCGAAGGTCGGGTTGTTCCCGACCGAGATCGCCGCCGGATACCGACGTCCTCGCCAGAACAGCCACCCTGCATACACGCCGTCCGCGGGGATGAGACCCTGCGAATCGGGAGACAGGTTGGCGGTCGGGAAGCCGAGTTCCCGGCCACGCTTGGCGCCGTGGACGACGACACCCCGCACGCCGGGCGGACGACCGAGGAGCCGCGACGCCTCGCGGACGTCACCCTCCTCGAGGAGTTCGCGGATCCAGGTGGACGACACCCGACGCCCGCCGCCGGGACGGACGTCGTCCACGACGCGCACGGAGAAGCCGTAGACCTCACCGAACGACTCCAGCGTGGCGACCGTTCCGAGGCCGCGATGGCCGAAGCGGAAGTCCTCGCCGACGAGGACCGTCTTGGCATGCAACGCTCCGACGAGGATCGAGGTGACGAACTCCTCGGGCGTGAGCTGGGCAAGTGTCTGGTCGAAGCGCAGCAGCAGGGCCGCGTCGACCCCGGCGTCCGCCAGGAGACCGAGCTTCTGCTCGTTGCTCACGAGCGACGCCGGGCAGCGGTCTGGGTTGATGAGGCTCAGCGGGTTGCGGTCGAAGGTGACGGCGACGGAGCTGAGACCGGCTGCCGCGGCCTCCTCGAGGAGCGCGGCGACGACCGCGCGGTGACCCGTGTGGACGCCGTCGAACTTGCCGATGGTGACGGCCGACGGTCCGAAGGCGTCAGGGACCTGGTCGAGCTCGGTGAACGTGATCATTTGCCGGTACGCCGATGTCCGGCCAACCACCACAGTCCGAGGACCGGGAGGACGAGCGGGATGTAGACATAACCGCGGCCGAAGCCGGACCAGACCGTGTCGTGGGGGAAGAGTTCGGGGTCGAGCAGGCTCAGCAAGCCGACGATCAGGACCCCGGCGAGTTCGAAGGAGATCGTGGCCCATGCGATCCGCCGCCAGACGGCGCCTGGAGCGACGAGCGAGACGGTCGCCAGGATGTACACCACCGCGGCGACGGCCGAGAGCAGATAGGCCAGGGGCGCCTCGTCGAACTTGGTCGTGATCTGCACCACGGACCGGCCGGTGGCGGCGAGCGCCAGGATGCCGTAGACGGCGACGAGGACGACCCCGACACCACGGACGCGTGGACGGGCTGGAGCGGTGGTGGGGAGAGGCATGACCCGACGATTCTATGCGACGCGGGCCCTCGCCCCGGCACTTCACGACCGTCACGCGAGCTGCGGTGCCGTCGTCCTCCACCGCCGTCGGTGCGCCGACGGTCAGCCGAGCTGGACGGTCCAGATCTGCTCCATGCGGTAGAGCATCACCGCGATCGCGAGACAGACGACGCCGAGGACGACCGTCGACCATCGGGTGCGTTCGACGAGCGCCCAGAATCCACCGGCGATCGGCAGGATCATCGCGGAGACGAGGTAGGTGTAGAACTCGGGCACACTCCCCGTGGCCGTGTTCCCGAACGCGGGCGCGGCGATCGCCACCACCAGCTGCGCGATGAGGAGGACCTCGACGAGTGCCGTCGCCCCCATCGTCAGGTCGTTCGGCGCGCGCCCGGCGAACCCGAGCACGATGCAGAGGAGCCCGGCCACGACCGCGACCGCGATCTGGGCGAGGGTGAACCACTCGATCATGCCGGTTCCTCCGCCGGGAAGTTCACGACCGACTTGAGCGAGCCGCCACGGCGCTCGACGAGCCCCACCAGTCGGCCGTCCGGCGCGACGGCGGCGATCGGACCGGTGTGGCCGGCCGGCAGGTCGCGGTCGAGCCGCTTCCCGTGGCCGAGGTCGACCGCCTCCTGCTCCGTGAGCTCGAGGGCACCGAACAGGCGCTTCGCGACGTCGGCCGGGTGCAACAGCGCCGTCTCAACGTCGAGGTCGTCGATCGTCGATGCGTCCCTGACGTCGAAGGGTCCGATCCGGGTCCGGCGAAGCGCGGTGAGATGGCCGCCGACGCCGAGGGCCGCCCCCAGGTCGCGGGCGAGGGCGCGGATGTAGGTGCCGGAGGAGCAGACGACCCGGACGTCGACGTCGATCGCCGCGCCATCCCGACGGATGGCCAGCACGTCGAACGCGCTGACCGTGACCGCACGGGACTTCAGCTCCACCTCGATCCCCTCGCGGGCCAGGGCGTAGGCGCGCTTCCCGCCCACCTTGATGGCGCTCACCGTGCTCGGCACCTGCTCGATGTCGCCCGTCAGCGGACGGATCGCGGCGATGATCGCGTCGTCGTCCACGGCAGCCACTGCGGCCTGGTCGGCGCGCTCGGTGACCTCACCTTCGGCGTCGTCGGTGGAGGTCGCCTCGCCGAGGCGGATGGTCGCCGTGTACTCCTTGTCGAGACCGACGATGAAGGTCAGCAGACGGGTCGACGAGCGCGTACCCAGCACGAGCAGCCCGGTGGCCATGGGGTCGAGCGTTCCCGCATGCCCCACCTTGCGCGTGCCGGCGAGCCGCCGCACCCGGGCGACCGCATCGTGGGAGGTGTGTCCCTGCGGCTTGTCGATGAGGAGGACACCGGGACGGGCGGACGCCGACCCGGGTGCTGCTGTGCTGTTCTCGACCACCTTGCAACGGTACCAGCGGCGGTCGGCACCGCCTGGCGGCCGGATCACCCCTGGGCGGCGGCGCTCAGCAGAAGTCGGCGAAGATCCGCCGTGGGTGCCGCTCGTCCGTGTTGTCCACGAGGGCGGTCGCCCGCGCGGTCGGGTCGTCGTCCTTGCGGTAGAGCGCCTGCCCGCCCACGTAGCGTGCGTTGGACGGCGCCGTCGGGTCGGCGTCGACGCCGAGGCGCTCGTGCAGCCGGTCGTAGGCCGTCGCCATCGGGACGTCGAGCCAGACCGACGCATGCCAGAGGCCGCGGAGCTCGGGACGGTTCAGGAAGACGCCGTCGACGATGAGGACGGCGTCCTGCGGGCCGGTCGTCCAACGCAAGGGAGCGCCGACGTCGCGCTGCTCGTCGAACCCGACGAGTTGGAAGCCGGCGCTGCCCGCCAGGCGGAAGGGCTCGACGAGCACCCGGCGGAACAGCGGATAGTCGAACGAGTCGAGCCAGTAGCCCTCGGCCGAGTCCCGCCCCCGCGCGTACCGTTCCTCGCGAGGACGGTGGAAGTCGTCGATCGAGGCACGGAACACCGCGCGTCCGGCCTCGTCGAACACCTCGGCCAGTCCGTCGGCGAACGCCGCCGTGCCGGAGCCGCTGACGCCGTCCACCGCGATGAGGGTGCGGCCTCGTGGGTAGTCCCGCTGGAACTGGTCTCGCAGCTGCCGGAGCAACGCGATCCGTGGTGTCGTGACGAGCTTCATGGCGCCGAGCCTACCCGCGCGGATCGTAGGCTGGTGCGGTGCCGCCCGAACCCTCCGACCTCGCCCCGCTCGTGACGGCCTGGTTCCGCACCGAGGCGCGCGACCTCCCCTGGCGACGCCCGGGGTTCCCCGCCTGGGGCACGCTCGTGTCGGAGTTCATGCTCCAGCAGACGCAGGTCAGCCGCGTGATCCCGCGGCTCGAGGAGTGGCTCGGGCGCTGGCCGACGCCAGCCGACCTGGCGGCCGAACCACCGGCAGAAGCCGTCCGCGCCTGGGGCCGGCTCGGCTATCCGCGCCGAGCGCTCTGGCTCCATGCGGCGGCCACCCAGATCGCTGAACGGCACGACGGCATCGTCCCGTCGGACGTGGATCAGCTCCTGGCGCTCACCGGCATCGGCGACTACACCGCCCGCGCCGTCGCCGTCTTCGCCTACGGGGACCGGCACCCGGTGGTGGACACGAACACCCGACGGGTCATCGCCCGAGCCGTCCGCGGCCACGGCGAGCCCGGGCCGCCGAACGCCAAGGCGGACCTCCCAGCGATGGAGGCGCTCCTACCGGAGTCCCGCTCGGAGGCAGCCGTCTTCAACGCCGGGATGATGGAGATCGGCGCGGTGGTCTGCACCGCTCGGGCACCTCGGTGCGAGGAGTGTCCGCTCCGCGAGGTGTGCGCCTGGCGCGCAGCGGGATACCCGGCCTACGACGGACCGGTCAAGACGAAGCAGAAGCAGTTCGCGGGCAGCGACCGACAGGTCCGGGGCATCATCATGGCCGAGCTCCGCTCGACCCACCGCTCCCTGACGGGCGAGGAACTCCGGACGCTCTGGCCCGACGGCGAGCAGTTCGACCGCGCACTCGCCGGACTGGTCGCCGACCGCCTCGCGGTGCGCGTCGACGGAGGATACGCACTCCCCCACGACTGACCGGCCTCTCAGCCCCGCCCGCGGTCCTCGAGCCCCATTCGCGGTCCCTGGGCCCCACTCGCGGTCCCCGAGCTTGTCGAAGGGCGCACGTCGACAGGCTCAGCGACCGGGCGAAGCAACCCGGCCCCTGAGCCTGTCGAAGGGTGGTGCGAGGTGTCTAGTCCTCGGCGTCGACCTCGCGCGGCTTCACGTAGGGATCCTCGTCGCCGGCGTAAGCGGCACCGGCGGCAAGCCCGGCCACCTCGGTGTCGCGGTTCTTCGCCTCGCGCAGCAGATCTTCGATGTGCTGCGCGTTCTCCGGGATCGCGTCCAGGAAGAAGTCGAGGCTCGGCGTCAGCCGGGTGTTGATGTTGCGGCCGATCTCGGCACGCAACAGGCCCTTGGCGGACTCGAGCGCGGCCGAGGTGTCGGCGCGTTCCTCGTCGGAGCCGTACACCGTGTAGAACACGTTCGCGTGCTGGAGGTCCCCGGTCACCTGTACGTCGGTGATGGTCACGAAGCCGAGCCGCGGGTCGCGGATACCCTTGTCGAGCCGTTTGGCGATGACTTCCTTGATGCGGTCCGCCAACTTGCGGGCCCTGGGGTTCTCTGCCATCTCGTCCTCCTCTGATGACCGCCGGGCGGAGGGCCGCCCGACGGATGCTGCACACACAATACAAGCAGGAATCCCCGCCGCCCTCCCGGAGGAGGACGACGGGGACCGACCGGGCGGACTAGCCGCGCGGCTTCTCCTTCATTTCGATCGTCTCGATCTCGTCGCCGATCTGGATGTCGTTGAACTTGCCGAGACCGATACCGGCCTCGAAGTCCGTACGCACCTCGGTGACGTCGTCCTTGAACCGACGCAGCGATTCGATCGCCAGGCTGTCGCCGACCACGACGCCGTCGCGGATGACCCGCGCCTTGGCGTTCCTCGTGATCGTGCCCGAGCGGACGATGACACCCGCGATGTTGCCGAACTTGGAGGAACGGAACACCTCGCGGATCTCGGCGACACCGGACTGGACCTCTTCGTACTCGGGCTTGAGCATGCCGGTGAGGCTCTGCTCGACGTCCTCGAGTGCGTTGTAGATGACCGAGTAGAAGCGGACGTCCACACCCTCACGGGCCGCGCGCTCGCGGGCCTTCGGGTCGGGGCGCACGTTGAACCCGATGATGATCGCGTTGTCGATCGTGGCGAGGTTGACGTCGGACTCGGTGACCGCACCGACACCGCGGTGGATGATCCGCAGCTGGACGCTGTCGTCGACGTCGATCTTGAGCAGCGACTCCTCGAGTGCCTCGACGGCACCGGAGACGTCACCCTTGATGATGAGGTTGAGCGCCTCGACCTTGCCCTCTTCGAGTGCACGGGTGAAGTCCTCGAGCGAGATGCGCTTGCGGGCCTTGGCCAGAGCGGCGTTGCGCTCCGCGGCTTCACGCTTCTCGGCGATCTGACGCGCGGTGCGGTCCTCCTCGGTGACGAGGAAGGTGTCGCCTGCCCGAGGAACGCTCGAGAGGCCCTGCACCTGGACGGGACGCGAGGGACCCGCCTCGGCGACGGTGTCGCCGTTCTCGTCGACCATCGCACGGACGCGGCCGTATGCCGTACCGGCGACGATCGCGTCACCGACGCGGAGGGTACCCGACTGGATGAGGACGGTCGCGACGGAACCGCGGCCCTTGTCGAGCTTGGCCTCGATGGCCACGCCGCGTGCGTCCTTGTTCGGGTTGGCGCGCAGGTCGAGACCGGCGTCCGCAGTGAGCAGCACGGCGTCGAGGAGGTCCTTGATGCCGGTGCCGGCACGAGCCGAGACGTCGACGAACATGACGTCTCCGCCGTACTCCTCGGCGACGAGACCGTACTCGGTCAGCTGCTGGCGCACCTTGGCCGGGTTGGCATCGGGCTTGTCCACCTTGTTGACCGCGACGACGATCGGCACGTTGGCCGCCTGCGCGTGGTTCAAGGCCTCGACCGTCTGCGGCATGATGCCGTCGTCCGCCGCGACCACGAGGATCGCGATGTCGGTGACCTGCGCACCACGAGCACGCATGGCGGTGAACGCCTCGTGACCCGGGGTGTCGATGAAGGTGATCGGACGCTCGATGCCCTCGTGCTCCGCGACGACCTGGTACGCACCGATGTGCTGCGTGATGCCACCGGCCTCGCCGGCGACGACGTTCGCGTTGCGGATGGCGTCGAGGAGGCGCGTCTTACCGTGGTCGACGTGACCCATGACGGTGACCACGGGAGGACGGATGGCGAGGTCCTCGTCGGACTCGTCCTCCAGCTCCTGGTCGAGGTCGATGTCGAAGCCCTCGAGGAGCTCCCGGTCCTCGTCCTCGGGCGAGACCATCTGGATCTTGTAGCCGAGCTCGGAACCGAGCACGTCGAAGGTCGCCTCGTCGAGCGACTCCGTCGCCGTCGCCATCTCACCGAGGTGGAACAGCACGGTGACGAGGTTGCCGGGGCTGGCGTCGATCTTGTCGGCGAAGTCCGAGATGGACGCGCCACGACGCAGACGGATGATGGTGTTGCCATCGCCGCGCGGGACGCTCACGCCGCCGAGCGACGGGGCTTCCCGCAGCTCGAATTCGGCCCTCTTCGTCCGCTTCGACTTGCGTGCCTTGCTCTTGCCGCCACCGCGACCGAAGGCACCTGCGGTACCACCGCCGGGTCCGCGACCACGACCGCCGCCGCCACCGGGGCGACCGGCGAATCCACCGGCGGGTGCACCACCGGGGGCACCGCCGGGACGGAAGCCGCCACCGGCACCACCGGGACGGAAGCCGCCGCCGCCGGCGGGACGACCTGCGCCACCCGGACGACCGGGGCCACCGGGACGCTGACCCTGGCCGACGCCCGGACGGGGCGAGCCGGGGCGCGGAGCCTGCGGACGCGGGATGTTGCTGGGGTTCGGACGCTGACCCATGCCCTGAGCCGCTGCGAACGGGTTGTTCCCCGGACGCGGCGTGCCGGTGGGGCGCTGGCCCATGCCCTGCGAGGACGCGAACGGGTTGTTCCCCGGACGCGGCGCACCGGGACGGGGGCCGCCCGGCTTCGCGGCGTCGCCGGAGGGCGAGTCGCCGGCGGCCGGAGCCGCGGGTGCGGACGGTGCCGCCGGAGCAGCGGCCGCTGG